>NZ_WYEU01000004.1 GCF_015143595.1 Sneathiella sp. P13V-1
GTCCAGGGACTGAGCGAAGCCCGCATCTGCAAGGGTGGCAGAAAGACCAAGGGAGACTTCCTGAACAGCTTCGCCCTCTGTGATATTGGCAAGGGTAGAGCTTTCCACATCCGCATACTCGTCCAGCACCGCATCAACGATAATTGAGCTGGTTGTAGATGATGAATTGGTGTCAATGTGGGTATCCCCAAAACAATTTACGCCTGTGTCTTCCACATAGACAGCTACACCCAATTGGGAGAGGTCATAATCACTGTCTTCTGGTGGAGTGACAGAAATAGAAGATGTAGAGAATGTTTCTACACCATCAACAAATGTGATGGTGAGCGTAGCACCATTGAAATCAATAGTGTCAATATCAGGATTGCCGTTCAATTCAGTTGTGTTGACATCCCAGCCTTTCAGGCCCGTGATAACAACAGATGTGAGGTTTTCAGAACCGTCCGCATCTTCACCACTTTTCGCATATTCACCTGTGGAGGCTTTAAAGCCAATATCAACAGAGTTGTCTTCTTTAACTAGATAAACACCAGATTGAAGATCTACAGTTGTCGTACCAGTGAGTTCAATCACCGGAGTGTCTGCAACTACAGTTATATTGAGGTCAATATTTTCTTGAACAACGGCTTGGTTGTTGGAAAGTGAGAGTTCTTCGTCAGAAGCAGTTTCAGAGGCTGTCGCAGTAACAGTAACCGTCTCAGAACCGGAGTAGTCTTCTGGTGCGGATAGAACAGGAGAGACATTAAGGGCACCTGTTTCGCCAACACCAACTGCAACGTCATATGTTAAAGTGCCGCCAGTACCATCCCCGCCAGGTGTCCAAACACCGCCTTGTGAGTCCACTACAGTCCAACCAGCGGGAACTGTCGCCGTGACAACATGCGTTTCTGAGCCATCAACATTGTCGCCAAACTGAACGTTGATGTCGAAACTAATGTTGGTATCTTCAGGAGTACAAGAGATGTTCATCTCAGGATATTGAATAAGGCGTTCTTCTTGTGAGAAGTCACTTTCAATATCGTCACCATACATGAAGTTGCCATCTACATCGAGATCCGGGCGGTCTGCTGCCGCATCGATGATTGCAGTACCACTTCCAGAAATAACACCGTCACCGCCCTCAGGGTCAGTGATATCTGCTTGAATGTTTAAGGTGATATCGTTGTCTGAATCTGCCGGAGGTAGCAGGAAGAGATCAGGAAGGACGCCGCCCGGTGCCAAGATGGTGATTTCACCATCAATTATGGTACCTTCATTGGCTGCCCCTGTGCCGCCGATGAAGATTTTAGCGCCTTCAGGAATATTTGAGATAGTGATGAAGTTTAATACTTCATTGTCATCAGGCGTAAACTCAACAACCATCTGCATGGGGACAGTATAACTGCTGCCTTCATTTTGATATGGTTGCCAGTCTTCATAACCACCTTCGATTGGGCCCAGTTCCCCTTCAGGATCGTCTGAGATAAATGTAACTGTGATTGTGCCGTCCGGTGTGTCGCCGGAGCGTTCTTCGAGTTCTTCAGGTTCTGTGAATTCCAGGTCAGTAGGAGGGAGCAGATCTTCGATGCCGATGCCATCACCGATACCATCGTCAGCATATGGGTCAAATGACGCGCCGCCGCCGTCACCGCCACCAGCACCACCAGCAGCAGGAGCGATTGCCGCTGGATCAAAGTTTTCCAGATTTGCGATGATTTCTTCGACAGACAGGAGAGTACCATTTTCCGAGAACTGAATTGATGAGCCTGCGTCTCCCTCCTCACGTACGAAGAAGTTTTCTAGCACAATCTGGTTGTCCCCTCCCAACGGGGTTATAACCAGATTGCCAGCGTTTTGAGTGAAGATGACTTCCTCTGCTCCAGAGTAGGGGAGTTGGACAATTGCTCCAGCTTCAACGCTCACTGTTGAGTTTGAATTTGATACTGTGATGAGTTGCTTGTTGCTATCACTAGCCATCTTAGTCGCTCCTGACTTAATCACTCCAACCACACATTATGGGAATTTCACTGGTACTTATTCAAATGTGGTAGATCTCTATCTCAGAATTTTAGCGCTTCGGAATAAAAGGCTTCATCACCTATATGTATGACGAAGAGAACATCCAATTTGCTTAAAATCCTCTGATATCGCTCAAATAGACTATGGCACGTTAAAGAACGCATAAAATGTATAGTAAACAAATACTTAACGATTGTTTTGTTAAGGGTTTATTAACCTTATTTGGCTTTCTGGGGAGGCTTTTTTCTGCCATTTTCAGGATTTTGGGAAGTTGATACGAATCACAGAAAATTTTAAAAAAATTGACCGGGAATTTGCGATTAGAAGGCTTCAAAAGTTACGGACACAGTGTATATTCATCTGCATGTTTTTGAGGCAGGATTTTTCTGGGAGTTAGCAATGTCAAATCAAAATCAACTGGAATTGGAAGCAGCAGCCTTTAGAAGGCTTGTAGCCCATCTTCAAGATAGGACAGATGTACAAAATATAGACCTCATGAACTTATCGGGATTTTGTAGAAACTGCTTGTCCCGCTGGTATCAGGAAGCGGCAGACGAGAGAGGGATACCAATGGATAAGGAAGCGGCTAGAGAAGTAGTGTATGGAATGCCCTATGATGACTGGAAAGAAAAATACCAAATAGAGGCGTCAACAGAGCAGATGGAAAAGTTCAAAGAAAGCCATCCAGATCACAAATAAGACTTTACCATTTATGTGTTGGGCAGGCGGATTTTTGACCTCTGGTGAAAGTTGTGGTTGGAAATTGCCAAGAATGTCTAGTTTCCACTGAAAAATAGTGGAGATTTTTGCAAAATAAGGCTACACGATAGCCAATCATTTACTAACCTGAATTCATGAGGTGACTTATGCCCGACGTTGGTGGCGTCGCTGCAGATCATTTGCGCTCCTACATTGAGCGGATCGAGCGCTTGGAAGAAGAAAAAAAGGCTATTGCTGACGATATTAAAGAAATCTTTGCGGAAGCAAAAGGGACGGGTTTCGATGTCAAGGCGATGCGGGCCATCCTCCGTCTTAGAAAAATGGACAAGGCGGATTACCAGGAGCAGGAATATATGATCGACTTGTATAAGCACGCTCTGGGGATGCTGGAAGAAGCCGGGCCATCAGAACAGGATGACATGCCTCCAGAAGGTGATGCCTTTTAACGAAGATTTTGGAGTCCTCCTGCGCTAGACAAGAGGCATTGACAGTTTTTCAGTTTGAATGAGATATGCAAAAACACCCCGTATCAGATCAATTACAGATATTTGTAATTAATCGCAAAAAAGATGCTGAACGGCGTGCAAACATGTCCAAACGATTGGGGGACTTAGGTCTTGAATTCGAATTTTTCGAGGCTGTTGATGGTCATCAAATAGACGCTTATTCTGTTCCAGAATATGATGGGGAAAAGCGCAGACTTTATTTTGGGCGAGATTTGTCTATTGGCGAGATCGGCTGCATACTCTCCCATCGTGCAATCTATAGAAAAATAACCGATGAGCGAATACCTCTAACGCTCATATTGGAAGATGATACTCACTTTAAAGAAGATTTTCCGGACGTTTTAGAAGCGCTAGTTCGAGAATCCAAGAAATGGGATATGATCCGATTTCTTGATAGAAAGAAGATTTTCAAGGCTCCGTATCGCATTCTCAAACAGTTGACAGAGACTTATTCACTGGCGAGAGTGAGGGGGATCCCCGGGGGAGCGTACGCTTATCTGGTAACAAGCAGAGCAGCTGAAGTTCTCTATAACAATACGAAACGCAACTCTGTTCAGATAGATATTATACACGGAAGACATTGGGAGACGGGTCTTGATGTGCTCGTGACAAAACCGTCTCCGGTCTCCCCAGATTTGGAAATCCCTTCCACGATCGGAGAAACGAGATTTGACAAAGAAATAACAGTGTCAGGCTTTAAACGGTTAATATTTCCGGTTTTCCGGTTTTGTTTCAAAGTTAATTCATCCATTCGCTCGAGGTGGTATTTTGCTAAAAAGAAGCAAGCAGATCGTCGAAACTGGAGAATATGAATTCTGACAGTGGACCTTTTTAGAGAAAATGATTAGAAAAGGGCAAATTTCTTTAAATTGACGATGACCTGTGACAGCTCTATTGCCTGCTGAGAAGCAAGTATAAGTCACTAGATAGCTGCGGCGACTGCCGAAAAACTAAAATATTTAGCGCACCCGTTTGGTTGATGCGCATTCAGTTGTGAGAAGAAGAGGATTAGAAACGTGAGCTTGAAATTACCTGCTGGTGTGGTTTTTGGTGAAGAATATCAAAAGCTTGTCAAGAACTGTAAAGACAATAACTTCGCGTTGCCTGCCGTTAACGTTGTGGGCACAGATTCCATCAACGCCGTGATGGAAGCAGCCGCGAAAAACGGTGGTGATGTTATCATCCAGCTTTCCAATGGTGGTGCTGGTTTCTACGCAGGTAAGGGCGCTCCAGATGCTAACGAAGCGATGATCCTGGGTGCAGTTTCTGCCGCGCAGCATGTTCACTTGCTCGCAAAGCATTACGGCATTTGTGCTGTTCTACACACTGACCATGCTAATCGTAAACTTATCCCTTGGGTGGATGCGTTGATCGACCGCGGTGCAGATTACAAAAAGAAAAACGGTGTACCACTGTTCAGTTCTCACATGGTCGATCTGTCTGAAGAACCACTTGAAGAAAATCTTGCAGAATCTGCGCGCCTCCTTAAACGTGCCGTTGAACTCGACATGAGCATTGAAATTGAGCTTGGTATCACTGGCGGTGAAGAAGATGGTGTGGGTAGCGATATCGACACTATTGATAACAGCAAACTCTACACGCAGCCAGAAGACGTGCTGGCTGCATATGACGCGCTTAATGAAATTGGTCATTTCTCGGTAGCGGCCTCTTTCGGCAATGTCCATGGCGTCTACAAACCCGGTAATGTCAAACTTCGCCCAGAGATTTTGAAATCTTCTCAGGAGATGGTCGCAAAAGAGCGTGGCCTTGGGGATAAGCCACTTGATCTTGTTTTCCACGGTGGATCTGGATCCGAGCTTTCTGCGATCCGTGATGCGATTGAGTATGGCGTGTTCAAAATGAATATCGATACAGATACTCAGTTTGCTTTTGCGGAAGGCGTTGGCAAGTTTGCCGAAGAAAATATGGTGGCTTTCAAGCACCAGATTCACCCTGAAACAGAACAGCCGCTGAAGAAGCTTTATGACCCTCGTAAATGGCTGCGCATGGGTGAAGAAAGCATGGTCACGCGCCTTACTCAAGCATTTGAGGAGCTCAACGCAACTGGCAAGTCTGTCGCTGAGTAAATCTGTTTTTGGTAAAAATTTGAAAAGGGGTGCGAGATGTGCCCCTTTTTTTATTGGTATTAACTTTACTGTAAAACTTGGGGCGCTATATGGATGCTAATCCAATAGCTAACAGCGGAGTTTGAAATGGCTAAAAAAGCCCCAGAAGGGATTGCTGATCGGCAGGCACAGCTTGCGAGGGCACCTTATGAAGACATGCTTTCTTTCTTTGATTATAAGCATCTGCCAGAAGGGCTGCAGGGCATAAGTATGCCGTTTAATAAGCTGGCAAATTCTCTGGTTGAGCAATTACCACATCACCCACAGAAAATGGTGGCCCTTCAAAAACTGCTGGAGGCGAAAGATGCAGCAGTGCGGATCGCTGTCGCGAAAACCCGTATTCGCCGCAAGGAAATTCAAAACCTGATTTTGGAATGTCATGGAAATGGGGATAACGCAGAGCAGATCCTAGAGAAAGTACAAGGTGAGTTCCCTTCCTCTCGGATTACTCTGGAGATTTTGAAAGACTTTTTGGAAACCGTAAAGGCTGAAGCAGAAGCCTAATCCATTGTCCAGATGAAATTAAAGCCCGTCATTCTTTGGCGGGCTTTTGTTTTTTGAACTCAGCGGGTGTGTGGCCGGTAATCTGCTTGAACGCACGTGAGTAGGTGGGGGCATCATGATATCCAATCAGCTCCGCTATGTCGGCAATAGAAAGTGGTGTGTTCGCCAAATACTCTTTTGAGATGTGAACCAGTAACTCTTTTTGAATGTGCCTGAAACTGGTCCCAAGGGTGGTTAAGTGTCGCCGCATGGTACGACTGCTCATCCCAAATTCTGTCGCAATTGTTTCAAGGTCTGCCCTGCCGGAATGGCCCAAGAGGCTATGCCTGACCTTCTCAACGAGGGTGCTTTCTTTTTTCATACCGCCAAGCAAGACATCGCAATGGGAGTAAAAAGAGGGAGAATGAAAAAGATGCGTGTCAGGAAAGGTTTCTCTTACTGTTTCCTTCTGCAAAATTAACAAATCCGTTTCTGAGTTTCCAATAACTTCAATTCCCAGTTTTTTTGAATAGGTGGGAGGAATGTGTTCCGCTGGGCGTTTCAAATATAATACGGCACCATCAAGGTTTTTTCTTGAGAGTTCTCGCGATTGGTGGAGAAGAGCGGAGAAGAATAGGTCTATGTAGAAGTAAGGGACTTCAGGCCAGTGAGGAGGGTTCTCGTAAGAGATTACATATCGACCTTCAGGTTGTGACAATTTCAATGCGTTCTTTTCTGTTGGGTCAAGCACCCACATGTTTTTTTTGACCTGTATATATAGCTCCTCAAGGCTTCGGCTTTGCATGAAGCTGTAACCCAAAATACCATAGGAGGCGAGTGAAACGAGCTGACCTGTGTCTATTGCAAGGCATGGATCGTCGGTCAGTTTTACAGCTATTCCAGCGAGATAGCGTAGTCTTTCCAACCGATTGGGGGATATGTGCTTCAGATGTCTCCTGATCTTACCTCCATCCTCCCCACGAGAGACAAGCACCTGAAAAAGCCTATGTTCAAACGCTAAATATTTAATTTTGTCCGTTTTTGCCAACAATTTTGTCCGTAAATGCCCTGTTATTTTAAGAAGTATATGAAGAAACTATTTTTAAAAACAAGAGGGAGAGGAAAATGTCATTCATCAATCTGGTGGAACCATTAGCCGAAGAAATAAAAACAAGGGCTGGGGAGTTTGAAAAGCAGGGCTATGTCTCTCAGGATATCGTTCGTAAGCTCGCCGAGCAGGGTCTGTATCGTTTATGTAATGAAGAGGCTTACGGCGGTCTTTCAGGGACTGCAGAAGATTATGCGCAGCTAACTGAATATGTGGCGACCCTTGATGGGTCTACCGCATGGGTTTTGTTTATCGGGATCACTTCAGCCCTCTCCTACATGAACCTACCGACGGAAGAAGTAAATGTTGTTTTCAAAGAACAAACAGATATAACGGCCGGAGTCTTTGCCCCGATGGGCCGGGCTTTTCCTGATCAGAAAGACGGAGTGAAAGGATATCGCCTGTCAGGGCGTTGGCAGTGGGGATCCGGTATCCGCAATTCCACTTTCATTTCGGCTGGCGGGTTCGTTGTTGACCTGGACGGAAGAATACAGAAAACGCCACAAGGTCTGCCGGACCAGAGAATGTTCCTGTTAGATGTGAAGGATGTGGATGTTCTTGATACTTGGCACGTGTCTGGTTTGAAAGGAACCGGATCTACGGACTTTCAAACTAAAGATTTATTTGTATCAGAAAGCCGCGCCTTTACACTTTTTTCAAAGCACACACCGGATACACCGGTACATCGCTTTCCAGCCTTTGGTTTCCTCGCCATTGGGATTGCAGCCGTAGCTCTTGGGCTTGCAAAAGCGTCGCTTGATGAACTGACAGACATCGCAATCGCCAAAACCCCGCAAGGCAGCCGCAAACCTCTTGCCATGAGGTCCAGCACGCAGATTAGGATGGCGCTTGCAACGGCGAAATATCGGGCGGCCCGCAGCTTGATGTATGAGGAAATTCGAAAAATCTGGAGCGAAGCAGAAACCTCATCTGAGCTTTCCGTAGAAGCGCGAAGAGATCTGCGTTTGGCGCTGACGTACACGGTCATGCAATGCGTAGAGGTCGTCACTGAAATGTATACATTGGCCGGGGGAAGTTCTGTCTACGAGACAAGTCCGCTACAGCGATATTTCAGGGATATTCACGTAGCACAGCAGCATATGATGGTGGGGGAGATGACATTGGAACTTACAGGGCGATTGTTCCTTGATGTGGAAACAGATACGTCACAGCTTTAATACATAATATTTCTGTTTAAATGTTTGGCTTCAAATGTTAGTCATGACATCGAATTTTGGCTGCTTGTGCGGTCCTATTTAAGTTTTGAGGTTAGACATGACACGTGAAGTAAAATCCGTCGCGGTACTCGGTGGCGGTACTATGGGTCTTGGTATTGCGGCAGCATCTGCTGATGCGGGTGCTGATGTTCTGTTGTTGGATGTTACAATGGAAGCCGCAAAAGCATCTCTGGATCGTATGAAAAATATTCGTCCGCCGGCATTTGAAAATCCTGAATCTGCTAATCGTATCAAATTGGGTAGCTTTGGCGATGATTTGGCGAAAATCGCGGATTATGATTGGATCTGCGAAGCCATTATCGAAGATGTAGACACTAAACGTGATTTGTTTGCCAAACTGGAACCCCTTCGCAGCGAGGGTTCTGTTGTCTCCACAAATACATCCGGTATCCCACTGAAAGATATTAGCGAAGGTATGCCAGAGCGTCTTCGCAAAGACATTGTAGTTACGCACTTCTTTAACCCAGTAAAAATCATGCGCCTGATGGAACTTATTCCGGGTGAAGATACGACGGAAGACGTGACAACAGCACTGGCAGATTTCTGCGCTCAGAAGCTGGGCAAAGGTGTTGTTTATGCCAAAGACACTGTAAATTTCATCGGTAACCGGATCGGCTGTTTCTTTATGTTGTCCGGCCTGCATAAATCCCGTGCGGCGCTCCAGTCTGGTATGCAGATGGAAAAAGTTGATGCGCTTCTCAGCAAACCTGTGGGCCTTCCGCCAACCGGTCTTTATGGTCTGATCGATTTGATTGGTTTGGATATCATGGACCTGGTCGGCAAAAACCTTGAAGTAAACCTGCCAGAGGGTGACGTTGGACGTGGCTTTACCTCTTTCCCACCGGAAGAGCAGGCAATGCTGGAACGCAAGCAGCTTGGCCGTAAAGTTAAAGGTGGTTTCTACCGTTTGAATATTGCCGAAGATGGCACCAAAAGCAAAGAGATCTTTGATCTGGTGAAGCAGGACTGGCGCCCTCAGGAAGCTGTCGAATTGACTACTGAGCAACAAACAACTGAACAGGTATTCTTCGGCGATGATGCTGAAAGCAAGCTTGTTTGGGATGTTATGGGCGGAACATTATTGTATGCAGCGGATCTGATCCCTGAAATTGCAGATGATGTTGTGAACATCGACCGCGCTATGCGTTGGGGCTTTGGATGGGCGAAAGGTCCATTTGAACTTCTTGATCAACTTTCACCAGCAAAAGTTATTGCGAAACTTGAAGCAGAAGGCAGTGAATTGCCAGCTATGCTGAAAGTACTGAAAGATGCAGGTGCTGAAAGTTTCTACCGCAATGATGGATCTGAATATCTGACATTGGATGGTAAATGGGAAGCTGTTCCTGCAGAGTAGTTCTTGAAATTATTTCTGCAACTATTAAGTGAAGAAGGTCGCCTCTTAAGGGCGGCCTTTTTTATTGACCGACATGCAGAAATTTTCAGTTGATACAACCGGCTTTGCCGCATTGACCATCACCGAACTCCTACTGCAGGAGTGTGTGATGAAAGGCGTGTTGAGCGAAAAGGATGTGAAGCGACTACTGAAAGCTGCGGCTAGGCGTCATGAAGATGCCGCCACAGGAAATCTGGATCGGATCCAGATGAATATGGAAACAGCCCGTCTTATCCGCAGCTTATCTGTTGGGTTGGAGCCATTGTTCAAAAAACAAAGGAAGAAAAAGAAGAAGGCCAAGAAAAAAGCGGCGCAAGCACAAATCAGTGAATAGCACTTTGGCTTTGATAAACCTTTGGGCTGACCCCTACCTTTTTCTTGAACAGCCTGGAGAAATACTGCGGGTATTCAAAACCGAGTTGATAGGCCACTTGAGAGACAGAGATATTGGGTTGTAGCAATAGGTTCTTCGCTTCATCCAGCAGGTATAAGTGAATATGTTCCTGCGCGGCCATTCCAGTTACAGATTTCAACGTATCACTTAAATAGCGTGATGAAATTCCCATTCGGCTTGCGATATCATCAATTTTAGGAACAGCAACTTGAGAACTTGATGTGGGTTCAAACAGCTCAGCCAATACCTGCTCGAAGCTCACCAATATCTCGTTAGATAACTCCTTGCGGTTTAGGAACTGACGGGAGTAATAGCGCTTTGCATATTTTAACAATGTATCCAATTGAGACAGGATAAGGTCCTTACTATATTCATCCTGATTATTTTGATACTCATCATTAATCCCATGCATCAACATGCGAATTTGGCTCTCTTCTCGCGGTGATAGGTGCAAAGCTTCGTTGACGGCATAAGAGAAAAATCCGGCGTTTTTGAACACATCCCGCATTTTGTGTCCTTGAAGATAGTCTTCATGCACCAGGATCATTCCCATATGAGAGGAGATCACCACGTTGGACATTTTCAGTCTTTGACGGGGGGCCAGAAACATCATTGATCCGTTAGAGAAGTCGTATTTGGTGCGCCCATAATAGACATCACCCGCAATAATGTTTTTTACCGCGATCATATAGAAGTCAGTGGAATAACTCACCTCTCCCATGCAGCCCACTTGACACGCAACATTGGATACTTGCTCGTCCTGAAATTTGACGAACAGATGCGGGTTCTCTGGTTTGTTGCCCCCCATAAACTCACAGAAATCTGCGATATTGTGGAAATGAAAATGCTGATCGGACATGGCTACCTCTGCATGAGTAACTTTGAACACTGTATATGGTGACGGGCGCGGTGTAAGCCACGTCCGTCACAAAAGGCCTAAATAAACTCGAAGCCAGCCTTGGCAAATGGTAGCTCCGTAATCCGTTTGCCAGTGATTGCGTAAATAGCATTCGCGACTGCCGGGCCAGTAGGTGGCACGGCAGGTTCGCCCACGCCGGTCGGTGCCTCCGTAGAAGGAACGATATGCACGATAATTTCAGGCATTTCGTTAATGCGAAGGGTTGGATAGTCCGGGAAGTTACTTTGATCTACTTCTCCGTCACTTAAGGTGATTTCACTGTGGAAGATCGCCCCCAGGCCATAACCAACGCCGCCTTCCATCTGTGCTTTAATCACATCAGGATTGATGGCAGTGCCGCAATCGACGGCGACATGGATACGGTCCACATGAACCTGATTATCCGTAACGGTTACATCGGCCACAGCAGCCACATAGCTGTTGAACGAGAAATGAGCTGCAAAACCTCGTTTGTTTCCTGAAACCCACCCTGATTTCTCTTTCAGTGTTTCGATGACATTTGCAAATCGCGCCTGCTTAGGGTCTTGCTTATTCAGAAGTGACAGACGCAGATCAATTGGATCTCTCCCGGTTTTCTCCGCGACCATATCCATCAGGCTTTCCATAGCGTAGGCTGTATGGGTATGGCCTACTGATCTCCACCAAAGCGTTGAGACTTGAGATTTCACATCACTGAGGCCGACAGCAAAATCAGGGATCTGGTAAAGGGAATCTGCAATGCCCTCGACTGATGTATGATCAACGCCTTCGTGGACCAACGCGGCTTCAAAAGCAGTACCTTTCACGACAGATTTGCAGGCGACCCGATGACTCCATCCTTTGAGACTACCGTCTTTATTCAATGCAATCTTTGCTTCGTGGCGCGCGACAGGGCGATAGTAACCACCGCGGATATCGTCTTCTCTGCTCCACACAAGTTTAACTGGCGTAGTTTGCCCCAAAAGCGCGAAGGCCAACGCAGCTTCCATATGATAATCCGACGTTGGGTTTGCGCGGCGCCCGAAGGAACCACCGGCATAGACAGTGTTAATTTCAACCTGTTCAGGTTTCAGCCCCAGAACCTGCGCGACAACTGGCTGAGTAAGGGCAGGGAATTGGCACCCATCATGGATAAGAACACCATTGTCAGTTGGTTCAATCACACAATTTTCCGGCTCCATTGGTGCATGGGCAAGGAAAGGAAATTCAAAGGATGCTTCGATAATGTCGTCTTCGCCAGTAAAACCGGCTTCCACCTGATCGTTCGTCATGCCTTTGCGGACATTATATTCTGGTGTCGCCGTCAGTTTTTTCATGTCGGCGGAAATAGCGTCACTGCTGCGGGTTTCTGCGTTTGAAAAATCCCACTCCACAGTTAGGGCATCTCTGCCTTGAAACGCTGCCCAGGTATTTTTCGCGAAAACGACAACACCCGCTTTGTTTGGAAGTTCTTTCGCGTCAATGAAACCGCCAACAGATTTTGCCTCGTTGTGGTCAAATGATTTGACGGTGCCCCCAAATTTGGGACTTCTTTTAATGGCAGCGTAAACCATGCCTGGAACTTTTACATCAATGGCAAAAGTCGCGGTGCCGTTTGTTTTTGAGTGGGAATCTTTCCGACCAAGATTGGGGTTTCCAATCAGTTTGAAGTCAGCGCTACTTTTCAGAGTAGGCTTTTCCGGGGCAGTCATTTGCGCTGCCATACCGGCAAACTCACCAAAATGGGCTTTATGATTACCATGCATCAAGATGCTGTTTTCAATGCGCACTTCAGCAGGGTTTACTTTCCACATTTTCGCTACGGCTTCGATCAGCAAGTGGCGCGCCGCAGCCCCGGCTTGGCGATATTGCATGTAGGAGTTGGCAATCGCTGTAGATCCGCCAGTACCTTGCATACCGAAAAACAGATTTGCGTATTTTGTATTATCCGCAGGGGCAAACTCAGTTTTCACCTTACTCCAGTCAGCGTTCAACTCTTCTGCAACTAGTGTGGTTAATCCTGTTGTCGTACCTTGACCCATTTCAAAATGTTTTAGAAGAACGGTAATTGTTCCATCCCCGTTTATTTTGACGAACGGGTTTATGTCAGTTGTTTCATTTCCTGCCGCCAGAAGACCTTTGGCATTCAGGCCAACAACAAGAACAGCGGAACCGGTTGCAGCAGATTTCAGAAAGCCGCGACGTGAAATATTTGTTTTCATGACTTAAGCCTCCAATTTCTGTGATGCGCGTTCAATAGCTCGGGTAATGCGAACATATGTAGCGCAGCGACAGGCGTTGCCGTTCATATACTCGTTGATGTCGTCTTTTGACGGTGAAGGGTTTTCGGTTAGCAACCCAATGGCGGACATAATCTGTCCTGATTGGCAGTAACCACATTGAACAACATCTTCCTCACGCCATGCGTCTTGAACAGCTTTTGCAACTTTACTGTTTACGCCTTCAATTGTTGTTACTGATTGTTCGGAGACATCTTCGATCGCGGTTTGGCAGGATCGCACGGGCTCCCCATCCAGATGAACAGTGCAAGATCCACAAGATGCAACACCACACCCAAATTTTGTACCCGTGAGATCCAGTTCATCCCGGATCACCCACAGAAGCGGCGTGCCTGGCTCGGCCTCAACCTTCTTCTTTTCCCCGTTTATTTTTATCTCGTATTGCATACCATCCTCGCAGTCTCAGACAAATTAGTATGCATTAGAATGTGGAGAGGAGACCGCCGTAAAGGAATAGACGATTTTACATATTACGAACACTTTTTGACGAGGCGCGTCAAAAATGAACCCGCAGCTTAGTTGGTCTGTGGGTTGTTTTCCATGTATTTGCCCGGACGAGTGGGGCGGAGGACCAAGTTACCACCGCAGTTGGGGCAAATCCCTTTATGTTGGTTTTCTGTGCAAGGCGCACAGAAGGTGCATTCAAAGGTACAGATGTAAGCATCCGCTTCCCCATTGATCAGTGGGGTTTCACATGTCTCGCAATTTGGTTTTAGTTTCAGCATAAAAAAATCCTCCGCCGTCACTATAGGACAGCGAAGGATTTTGCTTTAGATCCAATTGTCGTTAGATCTCAGGTCCAATTTACTCAGCAGCTTTTGCGAGCAACGATGGATTGTTAAACTGCTCCATCATGTGCTGGCGCTGTTTGTGGAAACTATCGACAGCTTTTTCTTTCACATGACCATAACCGCGAACCTTCATTGGTAGTTCTGCGATTTCAACGGCAATGGCGTAGTTGTCTTCGTTCAGGCCATCCAAAAGTTTTGTCAGATCACCTTCAAATTCTTGAATGAGGCGGCGCTCTTCTTTGCGCTCTTCCAAATATCCAAACGGGTCAAAGGGCGTGCCGCGCAGGAACTTGAATTTTGAAAGATGTTTAAAGGCTTTCAGCATCCAAGGTCCATATTCAGATTTCACCATGTGACCTGTATTTGCGTCTTTTTTGGCAAATAGAGGTGGTGCCAGATTGAACTTTAGGGTGTAATCCCCCTCCATCATCTGTTCAACCCGCTTGGTGAAGCTGGTGTCCGCATAAAGACGTGCAACTTCATACTCATCCTTGTAGGCCATCAGCTTGAACAGGGACTTGGCAACGGCTTCTGTTAGTGCTTTGTCATCGCCAAACTGCTCATCTTTAGAGATCACTTTGTTTAAAAGATCACGATAGCGTTTTGCGTAAGCCGCATTTTGGTAATCTGTTAAAAATGCTTCTCTGCGGGCGATCATTTCATCCAGATTTTCCGTTGGTGGAGTGATGAATTTTGGCCCTGACAAACGGTTTACTTCTTCTAAGACGCCCTCTGGATCAAACGCCATCTTACGTCCCCAAGCAAAGGCCTGTTTGTTGAAGTCGATAGCTACACCGTTAAGTTCAATGGCTTTCAGCAAAGCTTCCATGGAAAGCGGAATAAAACCTTTCTGGAAGGCATACCCGACCATAAACAGGTTCGTCGCAATGGAGTCGCCCATTAGTGTCGTTGCAATCTCGTTGGCATCTACAAGGTGACATGCCTGATCACCAACCGCATCTTTAATGGTCTGGATCGTATCAGCAACCGGGAAAGGGGCATCCGGGTTCAGTGTGAAGTCCATTGTTGGCGCTGGATGTGCGTTTACCACTGCGTTTGCAACACCGCGATCCAGTTTTGCAAGAGAATCGTAGGATCCTGCAACCACCATGTCACAACCGATCAGAAGGTCTGCACGGCCCGCTGGAATGCGAACGGCGCTGATATTTTCTGGCTCAGGTGCAATGTGAACGTGGCTGGTCACTGCACCGCCTTTTTGGGCGAGGCCAGCCTGATCCAGAACCGTGACGCCTTTACCTTCCAAATGTGCCGCCATTGACATCAGTGCACCGATGGTCACAACACCTGTACCACCAATACCAGTGATCAGAATGCGATACGGGTTTTTAAGCTCAATGGGTTGCGGCATTGGCAGATCCGCCGATGGATCTGCATTTTCACTTCCTGCAGGTTTGCGAAGTTCACCGCCTTCGATGGTGACAAAGCTAGGGCAGAAACCGTTCACACAGGAAAAGTCCTTGTTACATGTGGATTGGTTGATGATCCGTTTGCGGCCAAACTCAGTTTCCAGCGGTTCCACAGAGATACAGTTGGACTGAACTGAACAGTCACCGCACCCTTCACAGACAAGATCGTTGATGATCACGCGTTTCGCTGGGTCCGGGAACTGCCCCCGTTTACGACGACGGCGTTTCTCAGCTGCGCATGTCTGATCGTAGAGGAGAATGGTAACTCCTTCGATTTCACGAAGTTCTTTTTGGACAGCATCCAGATCATCGCGGTGATCAAAAGTCGTGCCTTTTGGCCATTCAATATCAGAGCTGTATTTGTTTGGCTCGTCGGAAACCACTTTGATTTTCTTGACACCTTCACCAGCAACCTGCTGGGCGATTTGCCATGGTGTCAGTTGGTCATCAAGTGGCTGGCCACCTGTCATGGCAACGGCATCGTTGTATAGAATTTTGTATGTGATGTTGGCTTTTGCCGCAATCGCCTGACGAATAGCAAGCAAGCCGGAGTGATGATACGTGCCATCACCAAGGTTTGCAAAGATATGCGTTTCGTCTGTGAAATGTTGCTGACCAACCCAAGGGACACCTTCGCCGCCCATCTGGGTAAACTCGGTGGTCTTACGATCCATCCACGTCACCATATAGTGACAACCAATGCCGGCAACAGCACGGCTGCCATCTGGAACAACAGTTGAGCGGTTATGCGGGCAACCCGAACAGTAGAAAGGTGTACGGGTTAGCTTCGCAGGAGTTTGATTGAGTTGCTCTTCTTTTCGGTCCAGAAATTTCAAGCGGTTCTGGATGGATTCAGAAGTGTAGAACTTATCAATACGGGCGGCGATAACACGAGCAACACTTGCAGGAGTTAGTTCCCCAGCTGAAGAAAAAATAACATTTCCAAGATCATCGAATTTACCAATTATCCTAGGACGCACAGCCGTATCCCAGTTGTAAAGCTGTTCCTTCATCTGGTTTTCAACAAGCGCGCGCTTTTCTTCGACGACCAGAACCTCTTCCAGCCCTTCAGCAAACTGACGGATACCAGTAGGGTCCATTGGCCAAGGCATCCCAACTTTATAAACGGTAAGTCCAATATCTGCAGCTTGAGCATCGTCAATACCAAGGTCACGAAGGGCCTGACGGACATCCAGGTAGGCTTTACCTGTAGTGACAATACCAAAACGGCGTTTTGGCGAATCCATGACGACCTTATCAAGGCCGTTCACCCGGGCAAATTCCCGGGCAGCATAGATTTTATGTTTGGTGAGGCGTTCTTCCTGCTCGAACCGGTTATCATTTGGTCGAATGTTGAGGCCGCCTGCTGGAAGCTCAATATCTGGAAGTTTCACATTGACGCGATCTGGTCCTACATAAACGGACGCGCCGCCTTCGATGGTTTCTGAAATACACTTAAAACCAACCCAAAGGCCTGAATAGCGGGACATCGCAATGCCAAGAAGACCATAATCCAGAACTTCCTGAACACTGGCAGGATGCAATACTGGCATCATCCAACTCATGAAGCCATGTTCACTTTGGTGCGCAACGGTAGACGATACGATTCCGTGGTCATCACCTGCGAGCGCCAATACACCGCCAAACTTAGATGTGCCATTGGAGTTTGCGTGGCGGAACACATCACCAGTCCGGTCAACACCTGGGCCTTTGCCGTACCACATGCTGAAGACGCCATCATACTGGGCTCCTTTGTACATGTTCAGCTGCTGGCTACCCCATACAGCTGTTGCAGCCAGATCTTCATTGATCCCGGGTTCAAAATGGATGTCATTCTCTTTCAGGTATGGGCGAATTTTCCAAAGCGCCTGATCGTACCCACCCAAAGGAGAGCCACGGTAACCTGAAATAAAACCTGCAGTATTCAGACCAGCGGCACGATCCCGCTCTTTCTGCATCAAGGGTAAGCGAACCAGAGCCTGAATACCGGTCAGGAAAACACGACCTTCTTCCAGCTTGTACTTGTCATCCAGCGAGACGTTAGCAAGCGCCATAACATCAACTCCCAAAGCTCAGATTTGTATTATGTAATATATGAAAAATAGCACCATTTTCAATTAAGGTCAACATTGCTGACATTTCGAAAGAAAATTACTCGTAATAAAATTTTGACTTTTGCGTGGAATAAGGGTTTCTGAATAGAAAATTCATCTCAATTATCACGGAAAAACGATGGCAATTCTCGTTACAGGTGCAGCAGGGTTCGTAGGAATGCATGTCTGCGAATATCTTTTGCGCGCCGGTGAGGTCGTGGTTGGGGTGGATAATTTGACGGATTACTATGATGTCCGGTTGAAGGAAGCTCGCTTAGGGCGGATTCAAGAATATGAAAACTTCAGTTTCCACAAAATTGATATCAGCGATTCTGAGACCTTTCTAACGGAAATGAACACGATACCGGACATTAGCAAAGTGGCCCATATGGCGGCTCAGGCTGGTGTCCGATACAGTTTGGAAAATCCGTTTTCTTATGCACGATCCAATCTGGATGGTTTCCTCACTATTCTTGAATATTGCCGTCATAACAAGAAGCTGGAGCATTTGGTTTATGCAAGTTCCAGCTCTGTTTATGGGGGGAACAAGGTTCTTCCCTATTCGACAGATCAACAGGTGGATCATCCGGTCTCCCTGTATGCGGCGACAAAGAAATCCAATGAATTGATGGCTCACTCCTATAGCCATTTATATCGTTTTCCGACCACAGGTCTTCGGTTCTTTACCGTTTACGGACCGTGGGGGCGGCCTGATATGGCTTACTGGTCATTTACAGAAGCCCTGCTTGCTGGAAAGACACTAAAGATATTTAACAATGGGGAAATGAAGCGCGACTTTACCTATATTGACGATATTGTCAGTGGGGTTGTAAAGGTGCTAAGTAACCCACCAAAAGACGAAGGCGAGAGCGGCGCGCCCTACCGGATTTACAATATTGGAAACCATCGTTCCGAGCCTTTAATGGAACTGGTCCATAATCTGGAAAAGGCCTTGAACGTGACAGCCAATCTGGAGTTTCTACCCATGCAACCGGGTGATGTTAAGGAAACTTTTGCAGATATTGATCCATTATCACGGGATGTTGGTTATGCCCCGACAACGAAATTGTCTGACGGTATTCCCAAATTTGTGGAATGGTACAAAACATATTTTAAGGACAAGTTCTGATGTCATTGCCATTTGATGTGAAGCAGATACAGCATATCATCGACACCGGTATCCCGCATTGTTCGGATATCGGCATTAAACTGGAAGAAATTGATGGTTCCGCTGTTGTTATGCGATTGCCATATGATACACGCTTTGTTGGAAATCCTGTATCAGGGGTCTTGCATGGCGGAATTATCACCACACTGATTGATACTGCGTCCGGCATGTGTGTTTATGCAAAAAAACAGGCATATCTTCCAATTGCGACATTGGATCTCAGGATTGATTATCTAAAAGCCGCGGAACCAGAACGTGATGTTTTGACGCGTGCAGAATGTTATCGTCTTACCAGACAGATTGCTTTTGTAAAAGCGGTTGCTTATCACGATGATGTGGAAGATCCGATCGCAAATAGCGTAAGTACTTTTATGCTGCAATCCACCCCAACACCGCCCCTCAGCGAAATGACAAAGAAGGTGGGTTAATCATGGCGACAGTTGATCAAGAAAAATTCCTGAACGCGATTTTGGAAGCTAAAGCCAATAACGATTATGCTTCCATCGCTGATTCCATTCCGTATCTAAAATATCTAGGGATGACCGTTGAAGAGGATGAAAACGGTCAGATGATCTGCCATCTTCCTCAAAATAAAAAATTCACAGGAAACCCTGTACTTCCTGCGATCCATGGCGGGGTTGTCGGTGCATTTATGGAGAGTACCGCACTGATCCATGTGATTGTCAGTCAGGACATAAAAACACTTCCTAAAATTATCACATTTACAACAGATTATCTCCGCTCTGCCAAGGTAACTGATCTCTATGCAGAGGCTGTGATCACAAAACCTGGTCGCCGCGTGATGAATATTCGCGTGCGTGCCTGGCAGGATGATCGCAGCAAGCCGGTTGCCACAGCAAATGCGAACTTTCTTGTGAGTGAATAAAAACTACATATCTATAAATCTCCGACACATGATGGAGCGAAAAATCAATGTCTGAACAGGGATTAGCAAATCTGCCTGAGTGGGATTTGTCCGACCTATATCCGGGGCGCGATAGCACGGAACTTAAAACTGACCTTTCAAGCGCTGCGGATGACGCTGGTGTTTTCCAAGAAGAGTTTAAAGGAAAACTGGGGTCACTGGACGGTGAAGCGCTTGGCGCTGCAATTGTCCGCTATGAACAAATCGAAGAGGTTTTGGGACGGATTATGTCATACGCCTACCTTGTGTATGCGGGGGACATGGCAGACCCGGAAATCGGTAAGTTTTTCCAGAACTTGCAGGAGAAGGTCAATGACATCTCCACTGATTTGTTGTTCTTTACGCTGGAAATAAATAAGCTGGAAGAAGACGCACTTCAGAAGGCGTATGAGGCTTCAAGCCTTCTTCAAAAATACCAGCCTTGGGTTGAGAATATCCGTGTGCTCAAGCCATATCAGCTGGATGACAATATCGAAAAACTCCTTCACGAAAAGTCGGTTTCCGGACGCGGCTCCTGGGTTCGTTTGTTTGACGAAACCATGGCGGGGTTGAAGTTTGATCTTGATGGTCAGCAATTGGCATCACAGGAAGTTTTGCATCTGCTGTCGGACAAGGATGGTGCTGTCCGCAAAAAAGCCGCGAAAAGCCTTGGTAAGGTTTTCGCTGAAAATGTCCGTCTTTTCGCTCTGATCACCAATACCCTAGCAAAAGATAAATCCATTGAAGATGAATGGCGGAAAGCTGAAAGCCCGATGACCATGCGGCACTTGTCCAATCAAGTTGAAGCAGAAGTTGTTGAAGCATTGACGGATGCAGTGAAAGCCTCCTATCCGAAACTTTCTCATCGCTATTACAAGCTCAAAGCCAAGTGGATGGGGCAGGAGAAACTGGATTACTGGGATCGTAATGCGCCACTCCCGGAAGATGATGATCGCCTGATCACATGGGATGAGGCGCGGGACACAGTGCTTGAAGCTTACGGTCGTTTTTCACCCGAGCTTGCGACAATGGGTCAGGAGTTTTTTGACAAACCCTGGATTGATGCCTCGGTTCGCCCAGGAAAATCACCGGGTGCTTTCGCCCATCCAACG
Source organism: Sneathiella sp. P13V-1 (assembly GCF_015143595.1). NCBI lineage: Bacteria > Pseudomonadati > Pseudomonadota > Alphaproteobacteria > Sneathiellales > Sneathiellaceae > Sneathiella > Sneathiella sp. P13V-1. The sequence goes on from NZ_WYEU01000004.1 coordinate 20,639, forward strand.
GTTCCAAGTGCCCACCCGTATCTGCTGGTAAATTATCAGGGTAAAGTCCGTGATGTGATGACACTTGCTCATGAGCTTGGGCATGGAGTGCATCAGGTTTTGGCCGCGCCTCAAGGGGCGCTTTTGTCGGACACACCGCTCACACTTGCGGAAACGGCCAGCGTCTTTGGGGAACAACTTACCTTCCGGGCATTGCTTGAAAAAGAGACAGATCCAACCCGTCGCCGTGTCATGTTGGCCGGTAAGGTTGAGGATATGATCAACACGGTTGTACGCCAAATTGCCTTCTACGAGTTTGAAGTTCGCCTGCATAAGGCGCGCCGCAAAGAAGAACTTTCACCGGATCAAATCGGTGAGATTTGGATGGATGTTCAAAAAGAAAGTCTGGGCCCAGCCATTAAAATGCATGATGAGTATCAGTATTTCTGGTCCTACATTCCACATTTCATCCATTCACCCTTTTATGTCTATGCCTACGCCTTTGGTGATTGTCTGGTAAATGCCCTTTATGCGGTTTATCAGGATAGTAATGAAGGTTTCCAGGCCAAATATTTTGATATGCTTCGTGCTGGTGGAACGTTGCGTCACAAAGAACTTCTAGCCCCATTTGGGCTGGATGCCTCTGATCCTTCCTTCTGGTCAAAAGGTCTTGGCGTCATAGAAGGATTTATCGATGAGTTGGAGGAATTATAAGCTCTAACATCTTAGGATAAGAACATTTACGAGCCCGGTTCTGTTGTAAACAGAGCCGGGTTTTTCTATGGCTATTTTCGGATTAACTACATTTTGTTGCCCTGATCGCTGGTTTTGCTATATTGCGATGCAACGTGGAGATTAACTTTATTAAAGGTAGAGGAAATATGCAGGAACACGGCAACATGAATATTGAAGCTCAGCAAAGCTCTTATGCATCCTTTGTTAAGCTGACAACATGGGGCACAATTTTAGCCGCAGCCATCACAGTTGTGGTGGTACTGGTCATTACCTGATTTAAGGTTTGATCTTTCACCGCTTTCAGGCGCAGTTGAAAGCGGTACTTTTTGTTTGACGTAGACAGGGGCGTCAGCAAACCCACTTAAAACATATAACGATAAGAGGATCTAATATGCAGATCGCTATCCCGAAGGAGTTGAGGGAACACGAAAAACGTGTTGCAGCATCTCCGGAGACTGTAAAGAAGTTTGTGGGTCTGGGAGCTGAAGTCGTAGTAGAGACGGGGGCAGGTCGCCTCAGTACCTTCTCCGACCAGGAATATATCGACGCAGGTGCGAAAATCGCCGGAGATGCCGCAGCAACTCTGAAAGACGCCGATGTAATCTTGAAAGTGCAGCGCCCTTTGACCGAGGCCGAAGGCGGGCCAGATGAACTATCCCTGATGAAAAAAGGGGCAACCCTGATTTCTGTACTGGCACCTGTTCAGAATCCTGATCAGGTGAAGGCGTATGCCGATGCCGGTATTGAAGCCCACGCAATGGAACTTGTACCGCGTATCAGCCGTGCACAGTCCATGGACGTTCTTTCTTCCCAATCCAACCTTGCGGGCTATAAAGCGGTTATTGATGCCGCTGCTGAGTATGGCAAGGCGATGCCAATGATGATGACGGCGGCGGGTACAATTGCACCTGCTAAAGCCTTTATCATGGGTGTTGGTGTTGCGGGCCTTCAGGCTATTGCGACAGCCAAGCGCCTGGGTGCCGTTGTAACGGCGACCGACGTGCGTGCGGCAACTAAAGAACAGGTGGAAAGCCTTGGTGGTAAATTCATCATGGTTGAAAGTGATGAAAGCGGTGACGGTGAAGGCGGTTACGCCAAGGAAATGTCCGATGAATATAAGAAAAAACAGGCAGAGCTTGTTTTTGAACATATCAAAAAGCAGGACATCGTCATTACAACGGCCCTTATTCCGGGGCGCGAAGCACCTATTCTGATCTCAGATGAAATGCTCGCGGTTATGAAGCCGGGCTCAGTAATTATCGACCTTGCTGTTGAAGCTGGCGGTAACGTGACGCAGTCTAAAGTCGGCGAAATCGTTGTCACAGATAACGGTGTGAAAATCGTTGGTCACATTAACGTTCCAAGCCGCCTGGCAAGTGACGCATCCAGCCTTTATGCCAAAAATCTTTTCAATTTCCTGCAGCCTATGATCAATAAAGAAAATGGTGCGCTGGAAATGAATTGGGAAGATGAAATTATCCTGGGTACGGGCCTCACACGTGATGGAAAAGTTGTCCATCCACTTCTGACTGAAGGGGGGAATTAATCATGGAATCAGTAGATCCTACAGTTTTCCGGTTGGCAATTTTCGTTCTTGCGATCTTTGTCGGCTACTACGTGGTCTGGAGCGTGACACCCGCCCTGCATACCCCACTGATGGCGGTTACAAACGCCATTTCGTCTGTGATTATCGTTGGTGCATTGATCGCGGCCGGTCCGGCTGAGGTTAATCTTGCTAAAATCTTTGGCTTCGTTGCCATCGTTTTGGCCTCGGTAAACATTTTTGGTGGCTTCCTTGTGACGCAACGGATGCTCGCCATGTACAAGAAAAAACAGAAATAAGGGGGGCGAGACGTGTCAGCTAATTTAACGGCGCTTGCCTATCTGGTTTCCGCTATTCTTTTCGTTTTGTCCCTTCGCGGACTGTCTTCTCCTGAGAGCTCCCGCCGTGGTAACTTGATGGGTATGCTGGGTATGGGGATTGCCATCGTCGTGACCATTCTGAACCCAACGGTTTTGTCATATGAATGGATTATCGGCGGTATTGTTGTTGGTGGTGCCATCGGTGCAGTTATTGCGCAGCGTATTGCCATGACAGCCATGCCACAGCTTGTGGCGGCCTTCCACTCACTAGTTGGTCTGGCAGCGGTTCTCGTGGCTGCAGCGGCTTTCTACAACCCGGAAGCTTATGGTATTGTCGGCGAAGGCGGCGAACTTACTGTTCTCAGCCGTATTGAGATGGCCATCGGTATCGTTGTTGGTGCCATTACCTTCTCAGGCTCCGTGATTGCATTTACCAAGTTGCAGGGCCTTGTGTCAGGTAACCCGGTTGTCTTCCCAGGTCAGCATATGTTGAACCTTCTGATTGGTGTGACGATCGTTGGTTTGATCATCTGGTTCTGTATTGATCTGAACCCAACTATCTTCTGGGGAATGACAGCATTGGCTTTCCTGATCGGTTTCCTGATCATCATTCCAATTGGTGGTGCGGATATGCCGGTGGTTGTGTCCATGCTGAACTCCTATTCTGGTTGGGCGGCAGCAGGTATCGGCTTTACCCTTGAAAACACCGCGTTGATCATTGTGGGTGCTCTCGTGGGCTCCTCTGGTGCGATCCTCTCTTACATCATGTGTAAGGCGATGAACCGCTCCTTCTTCAGCGTTATCCTTGGTGGTTTCGGTGGTGATGATGCGGCGGCTTCAGGTGGTCAACAGGTTGACCGTCCTTACAAAGCAGGTTCCGCTGATGACGCGGCCTTCATTATGAAGAACGCGGGTAAAGTGATCATCGTTCCAGGTTACGGCCTTGCTGTGGCGCAAGCTCAGCACGCGCTTCGTGAAATGGTGGACGAGCTTAAAGCCGAAGGTGTTGAAGTGGCTTACGCCATTCACCCGGTTGCGGGCCGTATGCCAGGTCACATGAACGTTCTTCTGGCCGAAGCAAATGTGCCATATGATGAAGTGTTCGAACTGGAAGAGATCAACTCTGACTTTACAACTGCCGATGTGGCGCTTGTGGTAGGTGCGAACGACGTGACCAACCCAGCCGCCCGTGATGATCCGCAAAGCCCGATTTACGGTATGCCGATCCTCGACGTGGATAAAGCCGGAACCGTTCTTTTCGTAAAACGTTCCATGTCTTCCGGTTATGCCGGTATCGACAACGAACTGTTCTACAAAGACAACACAATGATGCTTCTGGCCGACGCCAAGAAGATGGTGGAAGATGTGGTGAAAGCCCTCTAATCCACCGGTCATTACGATCTAACGAAGCCGCCGCAGGTCAAACTGCGGCGGCTTTTTTTATGCATAAAAACCATCTGAACTAGGCAGGATTGAAGCTGTCCTGTAAATAGAAGAAAGCCCATGTAGTATTTAATGAAGGAGCCTTCTGTGTCTGATCTAGTCCGTGAATTGCAAAAAATCGTTGGGGAGGCTCATGTTCTGACGGGGGAGGAGATAACTGACAGGCACAGCCCATATTGCCACGAAGCTTATGATGCTGGATTGCTGGTGCGTCCCGAAACTGTTGAAGAGGTGTCTGCTGTTTGTAAGGCAGCGAAGGACGCCGGTGTTGCGCTGGTCCCTCATGGTGGTCTCACCGGGTTGGTTGAGGGAACTGTTAGTCACGCTGGTGATGTGATCATCAGTTTTGAGCGCATGAACAAAGTTCTGCGGCTTGATCCCGACCAAATGGTGATGGTGGTAGAAGCTGGGGTGACCCTTCAAAACGCGATTGAGGCTGCGGCTGAGGTTGGGATGATGCCTGGCGTTGATATTCCCTCCCGCGGCTCCGCGACCATTGGCGGCATGACATCGACAAATGCGGGCGGTGTTCGTGTTCTTCGCTATGGGATGATGCGGGAAAATATTCTGGGGCTGGAAGCCGTCCTTTCGGATGGAACCATTATTTCCTCCCTCAATACGTTGATGAAAAATAACGCAGGTTTTGACCTCAAACAGTTGTTCATTGGCAGCGAAGGGAAAATGGGGTTGGTGACTAAGGTTGCCCTTAAACTCCATCCAAAGCCTGCGAAAGAAGACACGGCGCTGGTCGCTACAAACAGTTTCGAAGATTTGGTAAAGCTTCTGGGTAGGGCGCGGACCGCACTTGGGTCTGACCTTTTGTCATTTGAGGCGATGTGGGCGGATTATTATCGGGTGACAACGGGGCAGCCGGGATTTGGGGCGGTGCCGTTGCCATATGATTATCCGCTTTATGGAATCATAGAAACAGCGGCCGATGTCGACAGAGAGGATAGCCGCCTTCAATCCTTCCTGGAAAAAGCGTTTGAAGATGAATTGGTTGTTGATGCTGTCTTCGCAAACTCAGTCGCGGAACAGCAGCGTATCTGGCGATCCCGCGAGGATAGCGATGCCTTGATGGGAAGTTTCCCTGTCAGTTTGACTTATGATATCGGGTTCGAGCTTAAAGACATGGATGCTTACGCCAAGGAACTGACCTCCAATATTAACGAAGCGTATCCGCAAGTTTCCATTTTCTTCTTTGGCCATATGGGGGACGGGAACCTTCACATTATGGTGGGGGCCGATCAGGAGACAGGCGCAAAGAGGGAGAGCATTGATCAAATTGTGTATGCATGTGCTGCGGACTACCAAAACAGCACATTGTCGGCGGAACATGGTATTGGCCTTGAGAAAAAAGCCTTTCTTCACACATCAAGGTCCCCGGAAGAGATTGCCTTGATGCATCAACTGGTGAAGGCGATGGGCGGGAACATCAATGCCGGTAAAGTTATTTAACTGCTTTGTGCCGTAGGTGTCTGCTTTTGACGGTCAGCTTTACCGCTGGCCCGTCCACCTAGCACATATCCAGCGATGCCGCTTAATATGGTGATGACGGCTTCCCCTTCGATAATTTTCAGAAGGGCCAGGAAGGTGACGGCGACAATGATCAAAACGATTGTCGCCAATTTAGGGATTTCTGTTCGCTCGATGATTTTTGCAAGGCTTTCACCGGACAAACGGTGACCCTTGAAGGTAATCCAGACGATTACCATGGCGACCATGAAGACAGTAAAGGCGATGGTGGTGTACATGACCATCTGCCGAATGAAATCGAGTGTAATTTCCATCTGAACCCCTCCAGAGTATTTCATGATAAAATGATATACAGAAAGCGGAAGTTCAGCGAGTTGAATTTACACAAACACCGAAAGCCGCTATCTGGCGAACCAGAGCGGCTTTGAGAATCTTCTTTTAAGGGAAATCCCTTAAGGGAAGTGGCTTAACCTTCGCGCAGTGCGCGTTTACGAGCCAGTTTGCGAGCGCGGCGAATTGCTTCAGCCTTTTGGCGAGCGCGCTTCTCGGATGGCTTTTCGTATGCGCCACGGAGTTTCAGCTCACGGAAGATACCTTCGCGTTGCATTTTCTTTTTCAGGGCGCGAAGCGCTTGGTCGACATTGTTGTCGCGAACATGTACCTGCACAGTAACAGTGCTCCTATCTAGTAATGTGGTTAAGTCAGTTCACAAAGTGGCGTGTCTAGTAACACGGCAGGGCACACTTGTGAAGGCGTAATCCAAGAAAAATATGGAAAACGCGAAAATGAAGGGTCAATATAGCACATCAGAGCGATTATAGGGACCAAAAAATGACAGCAATGCCCATCCTGAAAATGGGAAACCCGAAACTTAGGGAAAAGGCCCGTCCAATTGAGTTACCCATTCCCCATGAGATTCGGGATTTGGTGGAGGTGATGAAGGAGAGTATGGCAGCCGCGGGTGGTGTGGGACTGGCAGCACCGCAGATCGGTATTTCCAAGCAACTTGTGATCTTTTCGGTACCCGAAGCGCGTATGAAGCAAGAGGATGGCAATGACGCACTTGGGATAGACCAAACGGTGCTCATTAATCCTGTCATCGAGCCTTTAAGTAATGAGCAGGTGAAAGGCTGGGAAGGGTGCTTGTCTGTACCGGGGCTTAGAGGTCTCGTCCCGCGATACACCCATATCCGGTATTCTGGGTATGATCTGGATGGCAACAAAATGACAAGAGAGGCAAAAGGCTTTCATGCACGCGTTGTTCAACATGAGTGCGACCATTTGACCGGAATATTATATCTGGAACGCATGACAGATATGACTGAACTGGTGTATGAAAGTGAAATGAAGACCTATATGGAGAACTATGGTCTGAATAATGATTAATGAGGTTAGAAATGCTGTCTGATCAGGAACAGAGACAACGTCTGCTGGATGCGACGCTTCCCCACGTCATGTTTGATGGCTGGTCAGCGAAGGCTATGAAAGAAGCAGCTAAAGACCTTGGTGAGGATTACTTTACCTTCGAGCGCTATTTTCCGGGCGGGCCAATTGATCTGATTAGCTTCTTTGTCGAGCAGGCTGATGACAAAATGGAAGAAGAACTGATCAAGAGAGATGTTCTTTCCATGAAGATCAGGGACCGTATTACGCTCGCCGTTCGGCTTCGCCTTGAAATGTATACCCCGTACCGTGAAGAAATTCGCAAAGCACTGACCTTGCTTGCTTTGCCTCAAAATACGGCCAAAGGGATTAAACTTACTGCGGAAACTGTAAGTCGCATGTGGTACGCAACAGGCGATACCTCAACTGACTATAATTATTATACAAAACGCATGACACTTTCTGCTGTCTATAGTTCAACTCTGCTTTATTGGTTGGATGATCACTCAGAGAATTTTGAACAGACTTGGGAGTTTCTGGATCGACGTATTGAAAATGCCATGCAGTTTGAAACGGCGAAGTTCAAGGCCAAACAGTTCTTTTCAAAGAAGCCTGCTGGGCCTGATATTTTTTCTCCGGCCCGCTTTATGAGACATCTTCGGGTGCGGTAACGCTGCTTCGCCTAAACCAATAATAACAATAAAGGGAGGCGTAAATGCTTCAAAACAAGGTTATCCTGATTACGGATGCGACGCATTTTCTTGGAAAGCCAGGAACTTCGGTTTTAATCCGCGAAGGGGCAACTGTTTATGCACAGGATGCAAGCTTTACGAATGATGGCGCCCGCGCTGATTACGAAAAGCTGGTGCCAGGTGTTAAAACATTAACCGAACAGATCCCGGAAGATGTGGTAGCCAAGGTTGTTGAGTTGGAAGGCCATCTTGATGTGATGGTCAACAACGACGCTTACCCTGCTGTGAAATCTTCAATTGATGAGGCGGATGTGGAAGAGTTTCGCCGTGCTCTGGATGGCTTGCTCGTCCGTGGTTTTAGTTATGCAAAGCTCGCCAGTGCTCAGATGAAGAAGCAGGGCCACGGGAAAATCCTGTTTATCTCTTCCGCTGTTCCTAAACATGGTTTACCGAATTATTCCATGTATGTAGCGGGAAGGGGCGGTGCGAACGCGCTGGCGGTGTCTTTGGCTAAAGAATTGGGGCCATTTGGCATCCGAGTAAATGCGTTGGCGCCAAATTTCATTGAAAGTCCGACTTATTTTCCGAAAGAACTTCTGGAAAATGAGGAAATATACAAGAAGATCACTAAGCCCATTCCCCTTGGTCGCCTAGGAAAACCTGAGGAGGCTGGTGAGTATCTTGCGTTCCTGTCCTCTGACAAATCTGATTATATCACAGGACAGGTTTTGTATTTTGCAGGTGGTTGGGCTTAATATCAGCCCAATTCATTTATGCTGTTGGCAGGGTATCCAAGGAAAAGAGGCGCGTGACATGACCCATTTTGCGGCCGGCACGCGCTTCCGCTTTGCCGTACATATGTAGACTCATGTCTGGATGAGCTAAAATTTCCTGCCAATGTTCTACATCATCCCCGATCAAGTTGCGCATTACAGCGTTTGAGTGACGTTCTGGGTTGCCCAGTGGCAAACCCGCCGCGGCGCGAATACTTTGTTTGAACTGGCTAGTAGCGCAGGCTTCAATTGTCCAATGACCGGAATTATGGGGGCGCGGCGCCATTTCATTAACCAGAACACTCCCATCGGCGGTCACAAACATCTCAACAGCAATCAAGCCGACAAGTTCCAGTCGATCTGCGATACGCTGAGCGAGGTCCTCGGCATGTTCGGAAACACTTTCCAAAATGTTCGCAGGGGCAAGTGTAATGTCCAGAATGTGGTTCTTGTGAATATTCTCAACCGGGACATAGCTTTGAACATTGCCGTTGATATCGCGAGCGGCAATCACAGAAATCTCTAACTCGAACGGGACAAATCCTTCCAGAATTGAAGGTTGTTCGCCAACCTGTTTCCACGCTTCGTCAATTTCTGTCGCGCTGTCGATTTTTACCTGACCTTTGCCGTCATACCCGAAGCGGCGGGTTTTCAATATGCAGGGGGTACCAATCCGCTCAATTCCTTTTTGCAGATCTTCAAGACTTTCAACATTGCAGAATTGGGCCGTTCCAGCCCCAAGGCTATTCAGGAAAGTTTTTTCTACAAACCGGTCCTGGGTGATTTCCAGAACTTTTCTGCCAGGGCGAACTGGGACTTTGCTTTCGAGAAAACTAAGCGTTTCGCTTGGGATGTTTTCAAATTCCAAAGTGACCACATCCACATCCTCAGCAAATGCGTCGAGGGCCTGTTGGTCAGTATAGGGGGCAACGGTCATCTTTGTGCAGATTTGCGCAGCTGGCCCGTCTGCATCCTGACCAAACACATGGGTTTTGTAACCCAATTCAGCGGCAGCGATTGCCATCATCCGTCCAAGTTGTCCATCGCCTAGAATTCCGATGGTTCCGCCAGGGGCAACTGTGGTCATTTATTTATCCTTCAGGATTGTCGACAGGAATTTCTGCTACAGCACTTGTTTGCTTTTCACGCCATGCGTCAATTGCTTTGGCGATCTCATCGTCATGTAATGCTAGAATTTGTGCAGCAAAGAGGGCCGCGTTGATGGCACCTGCTTTACCAATGGCCAGTGTTCCGACAGGAACCCCGCCCGGCATTTGAACGATTGAAAGAAGACTATCCATCCCTTTAAGGGCTTTGCTTTCAACTGGAACACCCAATACTGGAACAGGTGTCATTGAAGCTGTCATGCCGGGGAGGTGAGCTGCCCCACCTGCACCTGCAATAATGGCTTTCAGTCCGCGTTCCTTTGCTGACTTTGCATAGTCATATAAACGATCTGGTGTTCTATGGGCGGAGACAATTCTGCTTTCGAACTTCACACCCAATTCTTCGAGTGTGTCAGCGGCATGTTTCATGATCGGCCAGTCAGACTGACTGCCCATGATAATTCCAACATCTACTTTTTCATTTGTCATCGCTGAAATAGGCCCCAAATCATATGTAATATCGGTCGCGCGGATTATATGCGGGTGCCGCTAATAATCAAGGAAAGCGTGAAAGTGACACTTTTTGTTTAAATTTTAGATTTTTGGATAGCTGTTTTGTAATTCTTTAAGAAATGCCGTACAAGATTCCGAAGATAGTATTCTTTTCAGGTTAGCTTATGAAAATCGGACCAACCGGCCGTCCCACTGTAACGGCGCCAACACGTAAAACCAGCCCGTCTGCTGCCAGCGCAGCATACTCAGGTGTGTCTGCGCCAAGGCAAATTCAGGATACCAGTTCTGTAATGGGTATTCCTGAGACTGAATTTACGCCGAAAGTGAAAGAAGCCATCATGACATTGATGGCGGAAGTGGACAATCTCCGTCAAAATATCGAAGGTCTGAACAAGCGCCTTGAAGAAGCAGAACGCCTCGCCGATCAGGATGCTTTGCTTCCCATTTACAATCGACGTGCTTTCGTGCGTGAATTGACACGTATTCAGGCCTCCGTCGAACGTTACGGGGAACATGCCAGCCTGATCTATATCGACCTTAATGGTTTTAAAGGCGTGAATGACAATTTTGGCCATCAGGCCGGTGACTATGTGTTGGGTGAATTTGCAAACCGTCTTGTTCGCAGCGTTCGTGAAACGGACGTTGTTGGCCGTTTGGGCGGCGATGAATTTGGTCTAATTCTGTCCCAGACGACAGTTGACTCTGCAATGGTATTGGCGTCACGGTTGCCGCAACATCTGGAGGCCAACCCTATTTTTTGGGAAGGACAGAAGATGGATGTAGGGATGGCTTATGGTGTGGTGGCTATTGAGGCTGGCGTGCATCCGGAAGAAGCGCTTACAGAAGCAGACAGCAAAATGTATGCGCAGAAGAAAATTTCCAAACAACAAAGAGAAAGCTGACGTTTCTTGAGCTTACTGATCAGGCAATAATGTCTGGGGTCAGTGCATTTTCTGTCAGGAAAATCTGGTCTTTTAAGGTCAGTTTTCGTTTTTTCAGCCGTTGTAGCTGCAGGCTATTGTAATTTCCCGAATTGATAAGCGCATCAATGGCGATGTCTAGGTCCCGGTGCTCTGTCTTTAATTCAGCAAGACGCTGCCGCAGGGCTTCCTGTTCATCAATCACTGTCATTTAATTACGATCCTAAATCCTGGCTGTTCAGCCGCAATGAGCTCTGTGCTCTTTTATCGGAAGGTGCGTATTATATCACTTAATGACTGTTCAAACTACCTTTTTGCATCTTAAATAGTGTTCGGTTTTGCGAACATTTTAAGCGGGAGTACCTTTATGTCAGAACGACAGTCTTTCTGGGATTTTGCCTGTGAAGTATATGACAATCCATCTGTTCAAAAGGTATGTTTGGAACTTCAAAATGAAGAAAGTTTGGATGTAAATTGCCTTCTTTTTTGCCTATGGATCGCTGCGAGTGGGAGAGGGATCTGCGAAGATAGGTTTTGGGCAGATCTGGTGTCGAAATGCGATCTTTGGCAAAAAGAAATATTGGCACCACTTCGTGCGGTTAGAGACTCATTGAGATCCAAAAGTTTTTTGACGCAGGATTTTTCCAGTAGTGAATTGCGCACGGGCATATTGGAAAAAGAACTAGTTGCTGAAAAACACCAAATTCTGTGGATGGAGTCTCAGCATTCAGCGGAAATAGAAAAACATGAAGCTTTCACGGCGGAAGAATGTCTGCAAGCCTACTTAGACGCACTGCCATTTAGAATAACAGCCGCGGGGCGGAAGAAAGTTTTGTCTCTCTCAACGATCGGTTTTTAGCCCTGCCCACCGTTCTGCCAGGTTATTCTCAAATTGCAGCAGATCCAGAACCCGGCCAACAGTGTGGGTGACCATCTCGTCTATGCTTTTGGGGTGGGTGTAAAAGGCTGGTACAGGCGGAGCAATAATAGCTCCCATATCTGACAGATTTGCCAAGTTTCTTAAATGGCCGCTGTGAAGAGGAGTTTCACGAAGCATTAGGACGAGCTTTCGGCGCTCTTTCAAGGCGACATCAGCGGCACGTGTTAAGAGGCTGCTTGTTGTACCTGTTGCAATTTCAGACATTGTCCTGACGGAGCAGGGGGCAATTACCATTCCAGCGTTTTGAAAAGAACCGGAGGCAATAGCGGCACCAATATCCGCCGACTTGTATGTTTCCGTTGCCAGTTCCCTCAGTTTGGATGCGGGTTCGCCAGTTTCATGCAAAATGGTAATTTCAGCAGCTCTACTGATTACCAGATGAGTATCGATATCTAAATCGAGACAAGCTTCAAGTAGTCGTTTTCCATAGATAGCACCCGAAGCACCTGATATTCCTATAATAAGTTTCCGGTTGTTACTCATAGCTTGCCATATTTTGAAAAAAAATTTCGTTTGATGCGTTGATTTATATCATTTTGCTTCATATTTGTGTAACATACACTTTTGTAAGGCCGAGTTATCGGCTCCCACAATACCTTTCTAGAGGAGACATGAAATGAGCACAACTGAGTATGTTGCCCAGCTGACTGAAAAACATCACCGCCTAGATGAAGAAATTCGTTCAGAAATGAACCACCCGGCGGCAGATCAGCTTCATATCTCAGAGCTTAAGAAAGAGAAACTCCGACTTAAGGAGAAAATAAGGGAGCTTTCACCGCATTAACTTGAGCAAACAGGTTTGTTCATTAAAGCGCCAGCAAATTTCTGGCGCTTTTTTTGTGTGAAGTCTCAAGTTGTTTCTTCTAATGCATGAAATTTAATCGAAAAAATTGAGCGGTTGGTCAGAAACTGAGCGTGTTTTATGAACTAAATGAGCAAAGTTATTGAAACAGCGTCAAAAATGAAAAAAATGAAAAAGGTCAAGTGATTTTTTTGCGAAAAAAAATCTACAACTTGTTGACGGGTGGCCCCTCCTTCTACAATATATAGTGGTTCCGGCGCGCTGTGCGGGGGTGCTGGAGCTTACAACTAAATTACTGCGAATATTGAATTTTTAGCCCTGTAGAGGCGCTGTTTTGGCGACTTGCGGGTGGGTAATTTGCTGGATTTAAGTCGGGCAAGGGGATGTCTTATGTTGGATGCGGTTGACAGGTTAACGGATGTTGTTCAGGTAAAGGGAGGTGCCCGGGTTCATATCGATCATAGTCGGGACCAATACCTGACTGACTTCGGTAGAGCCGTCCTTGAAGACCGCTACCTATTACCTGGTGAGAGCTTTCAGGATCTTTTTGGCCGTGTTGCCAGCGCTTATGGTGAAGGCGATGGGCACGCCCAACGTATCTACAATTACATCAGTAAACTGTGGTTCATGCCTTCTACGCCTGTTCTCAGCAATGGTGGTAGCTCCCGTGGTTTGCCAATTTCCTGCTTTTTGAATGAATCTAACGATAGCCTTCATAGTATTGTGGATCTTTGGACGGAAAATGTCTGGCTGGCCTCAAAAGGTGGTGGTATCGGAAGTTACTGGGGTAATCTACGTTCTATTGGTGAAGGTGTCGGTGCCGTTGGTAAAACATCGGGTGTTGTCCCGTTCATTCGTGTGATGGACAGCCTGACACTGGCGATTAGCCAAGGGTCTCTTCGTCGTGGTTCTGCAGCGGTCTACTTGCCGGTAACGCACCCGGAAATAGAAGAGTTTGTTGAAATTCGTCGCCCAACCGGTGGTGATCCGAACCGTAAAACGCCAAACCTGCATCATGGTATTCTGGTTTCCGACGATTTTATGCGTGCTGTTGAAAATGACGAAGAGTGGGGGCTGACTAGCCCGAAAGATGGCTCTGTAATCCGTAAAATCAGCGCGCGCAGCCTATGGATTCGAATCCTGACAGCGCGAGTGGAGACCGGTGAGCCATATATCATTTTCAATGATCGTGTGAACAGCCTGATCCCTGAGCATCACAAGTTGGCTGGTTTGAGTGTGAAGACCTCTAACTTATGCGCTGAGATTACGTTGCCGACAGGTAAGGACCATCTTGGTAATGACCGAACTGCGGTTTGTTGTCTGTCTTCTTTGAATTTGGAGAAATATGACGAATGGGAAGGTGATGAAACCTTCATTGATGACGTCATGCTGTTCCTTGACAACGTTCTGCAGGACTTTATCGATCGCGCGCCTGACCAGATGGAGCGGGCGAAATACGCCGCAATGCGTGAGCGTAGCGTCGGCCTTGGCGTGATGGGTTTCCATTCCTTCCTTCAGGCAAAGCGTATTCCAATGGAATCCGTCATGGCAAAGGTATGGAATAACCGTATCTTCAAACACATCCAGAAAGGTGTGGATGCAGCATCTAAAACACTAGCTGACCTTCGGGGCCCTTGCCCGGATGCCGCTGATTACGGTTTCCATGAACGCTTCTCCAACAAAACGGCGATCGCGCCAACGGCTTCAATTTCCATTATTTGTGGCGGTGCAAGCCCGGGAATTGAACCTACTGCCGCCAATAGCTACACCCACAAAACACTGTCTGGATCTTTCAATGTACGCAATCCGCATCTGAAAGCATTGCTTGCAGAAAAAGGACATGATGATGAGGAAACCTGGTCCTCCATTACGGTGAATGAGGGATCAGTGCAGCACCTTGATTTTCTGGATGATCTTGAAAAAGATGTGTTTAAAACGGCGTTTGAACTTGATCAGCGCTGGATTATTGAACATGCGGCTGACCGTACACCAATGATCGACCAGTCTCAGTCTGTGAATATCTTCTTGCCAGCTAACGTTCATAAACGTGACTTGCATCAAATCCATTTCCAAGCCTGGAAACAGGGTGTGAAGAGCCTTTACTACTGCCGTTCCAAGTCCATGCAACGTGCCGAAGTGGTGGCAACCAAGGGTGATGTGCCGGATAGCCTCAAGGAATTGCTTAAAAATGCGGAAGCGGGTAAGAAGCCGCAGTTGGAAGTTGTGGGCAGCGGTTCTACAACAGATTATGAAGAATGTCTGGCCTGCCAATAAGCAGGCCCTCAAAACCATAACAAAGATCAGAGTTTATTATGTCACTGCTTGATGCGAAGCCGGTTTACAAACCTTTCTCCTATCCTTGGTGTTATGATGCATGGTTGATGCAGCAACAGATCCATTGGTTGCCAGAGGAAGTGCCCCTTGCAGATGATGTAAAAGACTGGCACCAAAATCTATCTGAAGATGAGCAGCACCTGCTCACCCAAATTTTCCGCTTCTTTACGCAATCTGACATCGAAGTGAATAACTGCTACATGCGTCACTACACACGTGTGTTTCAGCCTACAGAAGTGCAGATGATGTTGGCGGCGTTTTCCAATATGGAAACAGTGCATATTGCCGCTTATTCCCATCTTCTGGATACCATTGGTATGCCAGAAACCGAATATTCTGCGTTCCTTCACTATAAAGAGATGAAGGATAAATATGATTACATGCAGCAGTTCAATGTGGACAATAAGGCCGAAGTTGCAAAGACATTGGCAGTGTTTGGCGCCTTTACAGAAGGTCTGCAACTTTTCGCAAGTTTTGCGATCCTGCTGAACTTCCCGCGTCATGGAAAGATGAAGGGGATGGGCCAGATTGTAACCTGGTCTGTGCGTGATGAAACGCTTCACTGCAATTCTATTGTGAAGCTGTTCCGGACTTTTGTGAGTGAAAATCCTGAAATCTGGACGGATGAGCTGGAAGCAGAGCTATATCAGGCCTGTAAAGATATCGTCTCCCACGAAGATGCGTTTATTGATCTGGCTTTTGGCGCTGGTGATATCGAAGGTATTACCGCGGACGAGATCAAAACCTATATTCGCTATATCGCGGATCGTCGTTTGGGGCAGCTCGGTCTCGAAGAGATTTATCACGTTGAGAAAAATCCACTTCCGTGGTTGGATGCGATTTTGAACGCAGTTGAGCACACAAATTTCTTTGAAAACCGTTCAACAGAGTATTCCAAAGCAGCGACACAAGGTGATTGGGAAGACGCGTTTAACTAGGCTCTATTCCGCCATTTTTACAAGTTGCTGGATCGTGGATTTTAAAATATCAGAGTCTTGTTGACTGACGGCGAGGGCCATACTGCCCTGCAGTGATCCAATAATGAAGGTGGCTCCCAGAGGGCTGTCTTTTCTCTTGTCCAATACGGTCTCAGTCCATCCAGATACTTTCTTATAAAAAGACTGTATGTGAGGGCGTAACTCTTCAGGCAGGCTTGGGCTTTCCGAACCTAACATACATGCAAGGCATACGCTGTTCGCTTGCTTTAGGCTGGCAAGGTACGCATCGCCTAGTGCTTGAACACCTTCTTTGATACTTGAAAATCGTTTGGGGTCACCAAGCGCCTCTAAAAAACGATCTCCGTACCGTTCGATAACAGCTTTTCCAAGATCTGATTTCTGTGGGAAATGATAGTGAACGCTTGAGCTTTTGATATCCACTGCCTTGGCAATATCCCTAAAGCTCACCGCGTCATATCCACCGCGGCGCATCTCTTCCTCCGCGAAGTCGAGGATAGCGTCAATCCGTTCTTTTGTTTTTGCATGAACCATTTTTTTAATATCTATCACCTGATAGGTATTGACAAGAGGGTTTTGTTAGCTAAATCTATCTATCAGTAGATAGAGAAAAGGAACTACTCGATGAAAATTTACGAATTTAATGGCTTTCCCAATCCTGCCCGTGTTCGCATTGCTCTGAAGGAAAAGGGATTATTGGACAATGTTGAGTTTATTCAGGTGAACGTCCCGGAAGGGGAACACCGCACGCCAGAGTTTCTGAAAAAGAACCCTTCAGGTGCGGTACCGGTATTGGAATTGGAGGACGGTACTTTCATTTCTGAAAGCAATGCGATCACCGAATATCTGGATCACTTAACTGGTGAGACAACATTAACCGGGGCAACTGCAAAGCAGCGTGCCATTATTTCAATGTTGAACCGTAAAGTGGAAGCAGGTCTTCTTGAAGGCATTGGTGCTTTCTTCCATCATGCGACAGATGGTTTGGGTCCAGTGCTTGAAACATACCAGAATAAAGAATGGGGTGAAAAACAGAAGGAGCGCGCTCTTGAAACGCTTCGTTGGATGGAAACGGTTCTTGAAGGACAGGATTATCTGGCGGGTGATAAGATTTCGGTCGCGGATATTACGGCGAGAGCTGGGTTTCTTTTTGCTGGATTTGTCGGCATTGACATCCCTGAGGATTGTCCAAATGTAAAAGCTTATGCAAATCGGTTAAGCGATCGGACAGATGCCGCGCTTGCAGCCTGATAAATAGGTGAGATATGGAAATTAACGCTGATTTTACGAAAATAGCCACCGAAAAAACTAACGAACTTCCTTGGATCCCTTCACCAATGAAGGGTGTGGATCGGCGTATGCTTGATCGAATTGGAGGTGAAGTTGCCAGAGCGACGACGATTGTGCGATATGCCGTTGGCTCTGCTTTCAGCTCCCACACCCACATAGGTGGGGAGGAGTTCATTGTCCTGGAAGGCGTCTTTCAGGATGAGCATGGTGATTACCCTGCGGGGACTTATGTGCGAAATCCCATTGGGACAGCGCATACCCCGAGGTCTGATGATGGATGTACTATTTTTGTAAAACTCTGGCAGTTCCGTGATGATGACAAACTGCAATTTGCCAAAAACCTGGATGAAGTTGAGTTATTCAGCGTAAACGATCGGTTCTCTTCCGCTGTTCTTTTTGAAAATGAGGAGGAGAAGGTGGAATTGCAGCAATGGTCAAAAGGGATTGTTGAATTAGGGTCTGATGGCGGCGTTGAGCTACTGATTCTGGACGGCGGTTTTGAAATGAACGGAACCCAATATCAAAAAAATGATTGGGTTCGGCTGCCGGATGGGAAAGTGGTGCAAGCCAATGTGACTGATGCCGGGGTCAGATTCTGGATGAAGTCAGGCCACCTCTCTCACGTTAAGGTTCCAAATCAAAAATAGTCTCCACTGAAAAGGCAGCGCTTCGGCGCTGCCTTTTTGGTTTAGGAACTTTGACGGCGACGACGCCAACCCATAAACCCAAGTAGACCAACCCCAGCGGCGTAAAGTGGGAGAGCTGCGGGAAGGGGAACAGCGGAGGGCGTGGTTACATCCATGGAGACGATTGAGTAACCAAAATCAGAGAAAGGTACGGTGAATAAGGTTATGATGTAGCTCCAATTGAGAAATATGACTGGATTAGCGGCGGATGTCAGCGTGATTGTTTCATCAGTTGCACCGTTGGCATCCCATTTTACTAATTCGACTGAGTTCAGGACTACGGGTTCAAAAAAAACGAAAGAAAAATTGTCGTCTTCTTTGAAGCCTCTTTCTTTTGGTTGGAGCCAGTGGAGGTAGAAAACATGTAGTCCGTGTTCCTTCGACAAGTCAAATACGTGGGTGAGGCCTTTAGGCGATCCTTCCAGAGTAAAGGGAAGAAACTCGTCTCCTTCATCGGCAATGCAACCCTTTGGAATTTCAAGAAACTGGCATGAATCAGGGTTTGAAAAATCAAAACTGAAAGTGGCGGCGTTTGCTGTTGATGTGAAAAGCAAAGAGGCCAATAGCAGAACAAAAATGCGCATCGTCATGTCCTTTTAAAATTGGTTAGCTCCCCTTAGACCGCTTCATGCTCTTTCATGTGATTTGCTCCAGCACACAGGGGTATGTATTATATTGAGTTGAGCTCAATATAATAATTTGCTATAGAAGTGGCGTTGCGGAGAAGGAGCAAACATGACTGAAGCAAAGCGCAAGCGTCGATCAGCTAAGGAAACACGTAGTTTGATTGTCCAAACAGCCGTTAAAGAACTTGTTTCAGGAGGTGGCACGCTTGAGATGGCGGCACTTGCCAAGAAAGCGGGTTTGTCCGAGGGGTTGGCGTATCACTATTTTGGTAACCGGGGAGGCGTAGTCGCCGCGGTTGTTGATGATTTTTATGACCGCTTTGAAGAGAGGGTTATTGATATCCGCTTTGAAGGGGAGGCATGGCAGCAGCGTGAAGAAAAACGGGTCTCCGCGCTGATCGACTTCTATTTCGAAGAGCCTCTCACCCCTATCATTTTTAATAGCCTTGGAAGTGAAGCAGAAGTGATTGAGGTCGAGGCGCGGCGTTTCAAACGACAGATTGATCTGGCTGAGCAGAATATTAGAGACGCGCAGGAAACTGGTGATATTCCAGATGAGCGGGATGCCCGAATGCTGGGTGCCATGATGCTCGGCGCAATTAGGTGGGGGGTAATGGCGAACCTTGAAATTTCAAAAGATCTCGACCGTACCCATTTGAAGACGGAAATTTGGATGGCTGTGAAAGCCATGTCCACCAGTGTGAAGTGAAAGAAATAATAATGAAAAGAGAAACTGAGCTGGAATTGATTGAGCGCTGCGCGGAACTTGCTAAATCCAATACGCGTGAAATGACAGATGAAAGGGGAAGTGATGCCACCCAATATACTGACCCTGAAAAATTTAAAGCCGAATTGGCCTATATGAAGACGTTGCCGCAAATGGTGGCTCACAGTTCAGAACTTCCAGAATTTGGGAGTTTTAGGGCGCTCGACTGGTTTGACAATTTTCCATTGCTCTTGGTGAGAGATGCTGAGGGGAAAGTTCACGCTTTTGCAAATGCCTGCCGTCATCGCGGTAGTAGGTTGGAAGCTAACGGAAGTGGGTGTAAGAAGCGTTTTATCTGTCCCTACCACGCTTGGAGTTATGACCTGTCAGGACAGCTTAAGAATATCCCCCATAAAGAAGGTTTTCCGTCAATTGATTTGGATGATATCAAGTTGAAGGAGCTTCCTTCTGAAGAGTTTGGCGGTTTTATCTGGGTCCGTCTTCAAGGAGAGGAGTCGATTGATATGGAGGCGTCTCTTGCGGGGCTTGGAGCAGATTTTGACTGGTTTGATAGCGAAAACCATGTGCTATTTGCCGAAGAAGAAAAAGTCTGGAAAACAAACTGGAAAATCTTGGTGGAAGGGGGGATTGAATCCTACCACTTCAAGATGGCTCATAAAAACACCATTGCGCCGCTGTTTCGCGATACTTTATCTGTTTTTGATGAATTTGGACCCCACTTTCGTTCAGTGCTTGCGAAAAACACGATCAAGAGAGCGATGGGCGATCCTGAAGAGGAGCGTGAGATCAGGAATTATGCCAATATCCTCTACAGTTTCTTTCCGATGAGTTCGGTCCTGGTGCAACCTGATCACTTCGCTGTCGTGCAAAATATACCGCTTTCTGAAGGTGAATGCCGCGTGAAAGTACAGACCTTTGTTCCGAAGGGTTCAGTGGAAACGGATAAACAAAAAGCCCATTGGCAGGCTAATTTCGAATTTACCAGAGACACGCTTTTGGAAGACTTTGTGTTGGCTGAAGAGATTTATCACGGGATGAAAACGGGTGCGACGGATCGCATTTATTTTGGTCGCTTTGAAAATGCGCTGACCCGGCTGCATGAGATAAATGAGGCTCATATCGAGGCAATGAATTCCGCTTGAGGATTGACGAAGCAGGGGCGGGTCTTTAGCCTGTTGGGATGATGTGGGTAGAAAATTAATAACAACCCTGATCCTGAGGAGGTCGCCCCAATGTCTAAGATCGAGTTCTTCTTCGATTGTTCCAGCCCATGGACCTATCTGGCGTTTGAGCAGATGGAACAATTTTCGGAACGTCATCCAGATGTAGAAATTGACTACCGCCCTATTCTGGTCGGTGGAGTGTTTAACACTGTTAATCCTTCGGTCTACCAGAACCGGGATAACCCAGTCCCAGCAAAAGCCGCCTATGCGCAGAAAGATATGCAGGATTGGGCACGTGTTGTTGGGATCGAAATCGGTCAGCCACCTGTCTTCCCGGTGAATAGTGTTAAAGCAATGCGGGGAGCTTTTGTGGCGCTGGAAGAGGGATGCCTTGTTCCGTATGCGAGGGCTGTCTTCAAACGTTACTGGACAGATCTTGAAGATATCTCTCAAGCGAAAGTTCTTGCGCCCATCGTAAAATCAGTTGGTTTGAATGAAGACGAGTTCTTTCAAAAGATTGCAGACCAGAAATATAAGGATCTTCTGCGAGACACTACCGAAGAGCTGATCAAGCGCGGTGGTTTTGGATCACCCACCATGTACCTGGATGGAGAGGACATGTATTTTGGGAATGATCGCATTACTCTCATCGAACAAAAAATTGCAGGGTAAGCCATGATTGATCTGTATTATTGGCCGACACCAAACGGCTGGAAAATCTCAATCGCTCTTGAGGAAATGGAGCTCCCTTACAACGTTATCCCTGTGAATATCGGGCGCGGTGATCAATTCAAGGAAGACTTCCTTAAAATCAGTCCTAACAATCGGATGCCGGCAATTGTGGATCAGGATCCAGAAGATGGCGGGGAACCGGTGTCGGTGTTTGAGACAGGTGCGATTTTGATATACCTCGCTGAAAAAACGGGAAAGTTCCTGCCCAAAGATTTGCGGGGCAGAAATGAAGTGATCGAGTGGGTGATGTGGCAGATGGGCGGTCTGGGGCCGATGCTGGGCCAAAATGGACACTTTAAATTCTATGCGCCTGAACAGATCCCTTATGCGCAGGAAAGATATACCAACGAAGCCCTTCGTCTTTTTGGAGTTCTGGACCGCCGACTTGAAGGGCGTGATTATATTTGCGGAGAGTACTCCATTGCAGATATGGCATGCTGGCCATGGATCATTACGTATAAGCAGCAGGAAATTGATCTTGATAAATTCCCCAACCTAAGGCGTTGGTATGATTTATGTAAAACGCGTCCCGCCTTGCGCCGTGGCTATGTGGTTGGCAGGGAATTTGGCAAACCCAAAGGAAAGTGGGATGACGAAGCCCGGAAGTATTTGATGGCTCAGGCAGAGGCTCCAAAATAATATGATTTTAGATTGTGAAAAATCTTCAAAAGCCGTTTGTTTTTAATTTTCTAAATCACTAGAATGAAATCTCACGGTAAGTTGAAAATTTGCCACTTGTATTATTTTAAGTATGTGTGAAGCGGTCATTAAAAATGGCATCCGTTTTAGAAAGCCTGTCCGATCAGGCCCAAAATAGCAATGAAGCCGGTACTGCTGAGAAGCTGTTAAAAGCCTTGTCAGTTATGCAGGCGTGTCGTGGGACCCGACAATTTTGCAATATTACGCTTCAGCAACTCACACATATTTACCCCCATATTGAATTTTCTGCTTTTTTGCGATCACCCGAAGAAGGACGTCCTTTTGAGGTTGTTGCAAGACTTGGCGGCCTTGGCGGTAGCTTGCAGAAATCGCAACTTGAACTACTCCGGAAGGCTTTAAGTGAAGGAGCAACTTTATACAAGGGCGGTGATGCTGCTATCTGCTTAATGCGGGAAGAAATCGTTTTGGGGGCGCTCTTTCTGACTTCTTCTGAGGTGTGGAAAGAAGAAGATAAGTCCTTACTTGAGCAGTTTTCAATAAATGCCTCACGTGGCTTCGAGACCACCAATATCCTTCAGGAAGCCGAAAATCTTGCGTTTCATGATGCTCTTACACAGCTGGATAATCGTGTGAGTTTTAAGAAGACGCTGGCCCGGGAGATTTCTAGATTTGCACAAGGTGAAGAGCAACCTTTAGCGGTCGTCCAATTTGTCCTTGATAACTTGCCAGAGCTTAATATCGCTCTTGGGTATTCAGTTGGAGATGATTTGCTCCGCATTACTGCACAGAAATTGCATGAACTTTTCCCAATGGCGTTGTCCATTGCTCGTTCGTCTGGAAACGGTTTCGCAATTTGTATTCCGGTAAGCGAAAACACAAATCTTGCTGATATTCCTCGCAGGATAAATGAGCTCTTTGACGTAATTTTGCCGGAAGATTATCAGATGCCACATTTGGCGTTGAGAATGGGAATTTCATATTTTCCCGATGACGGCAAAACTGCTGATAGGTTATGGAAAAACACCAGTACAGCGCTTGCAAATACACGGCGTATGCATAACGGCAACTACTGTTTTTATGATAGTGAAATTGAACAGGAAATTCATGGCCGTGTAACGCTTAATAAAGCGCTGCGTGATGGCATGAATCAGCAAGAACTTTCCCTCAATTATCAGCCTCAGATTTGCCTTCAAACTGGTGAAATGATTGGGGTGGAAGCCTTGCTTCGTTGGGAAAAGGAAGAAGGTAAATATATTCCAGCAGATGTGTTTATTCCAATTGCGGAAGCTTCTGGCTTATTAGGGCCTATCAGTGAATGGGTGCTGCGTGAAGCGTGCCTACAGCGCATGGAATGGACGAAAGCTGGTGTACCGGAGTTTCCAGTGGCGGTGAATATATCACTTAACGAATTTCAGGCAGAAGATTTTGTGCCGCAGGTAAGTAGGGCATTGTCAGAAACAGGGTTACCGGCTTCTCTTTTGCATATTGAGCTGACTGAAAGCGTCATCATGCATGACAGTGGTCAAACTCGTAAGAATATGTTGAAGTTGAAAGAACTTGGTATCAGCCTCTGCATTGATGATTTTGGAACAGGTTATTCATCCCTCAGCTACTTAAGCCAACTGCCTGCGTCCATTTTGAAAATTGACAAAAGCTTCATTGATGGCGTTATTTCCAACGAAAATGATGCGGCAATTGCCATGACTATTATTTCCCTTGGATTTAACCTTGGAATGCGAGTTCTGGCTGAAGGTGTAGAAAGCTCTGATCAGGTAAGGTTCCTGAAAAAAGCAGGATGCCACGACGCGCAAGGTTATGTGTTTTCAAAACCGGTTATCGCTGAAAAAATTCCGGCCATCGCTAGTGTTCAGAACCATCTGCTGACAATCGCCTAACAGTTTACTCATCAGGTAGAAGTTTACCTGGGTTCATGATGTTTGCCGGGTCGATGACTGACTTTATTTTTCGCATCAAATCCAGTTCGGCCGCTGATTTATAACGCGCCATTTCGTTTTTCTTCATGCGGCCAATGCCGTGTTCTGCGCTGATACTGCCGTTCATGTCATGAACAATATCGTGAACCACGCGATTAACACTTTCCCATTTGGCTAGATATTCGGCTTTGTCGGCGCCTTCAGGTTGTAGCGGATTATAATGAAGGTTCCCATCTCCGATATGGCCAAATGTGACAGGGCGGAAACCGGGGATCACTTCTTGTAATGCGGCATCTGCGCGCTGGATAAACTCCGGAATATCTGCAACGGGTACAGAAATGTCATGCTTTATACTGCCGCCTTCTGGCTTTTGTGCACCCGAGATTTCCTCCCGTAAGGCCCAAAGTTTTTGTTGCTGGGTGTCACTTGCCGGAACAATGGCATCCAAAATGATCTCATCTTCAAAACCGCGTTCCAGAATTTCCTGCATCAAATCATGGAGATTGTCGCTGGCGCTGGAGGAAAGCTCAACAAGGACCTGCCAATCGTACCTATCCGGCATGGGATCGCTGAAACCGTCAACATGTTTAACAACAAGATCAATGGCGATCCGGGGGATGATTTCCATGGCGGTCACCTGATCACCGCTCATTTCGCGAGCAAGACCTAACAACTCAACCGCAGCGGTTGGATCAGGCACTGCAATCATGGCCAGCTGTTGATATTTCGGTCGTGGATACATCTTGACAACGGCTGCAGTTACGATCCCCAAAGTGCCTTCGCCGCCAATGAAAAGATGCTTTAGATCGTAGCCGGTATTGTTTTTCCGAAGATTGGTAAGACCATCCCAGATCTGTCCATCTGGTAAAACGACTTCCAGTCCAAGGATTTGTTCACGGGTATTGCCATAATGCAAGACCTGTACGCCACCGGCATTGGTGGAAATGTTGCCGCCAATCTGACAACTTCCCTCTGATCCAATACGAAGTGGGAACATATATCCCAACTCTTCCGCTTTGTTCTGCAGGTCCGCTAAGATGCAGCCCGCTTCAACGGTTAGCGTCCCGCCTTTAGTATCTACAGTGCGGATATTATTCATGCGTTTCAGGGAGATGATAATCTCGTCACCTGCATCAAAAGGAATGCTGCCGCCCACAAGGCTGGTATTGCCACCTTGTGGGACAATTGGGGTTTTGGTGTCGGCGCAGATTTTTACGACTTTTGAGACTTCTTCCGTTGTTTTGGGAAGGACTACCGCCCTTGACCTCCCGACATATTTATCGCGCCATTCAACTAAAAACCCCTGCATGTCGGTTTCGTCAGTGATGACGTTTTTTTCTCCGACAACTTCTGTGATGGATTCAATAACTGACATGGTTTTTCTCATTTTTATTCTTTTGGTGCGGCAGCGCGGTTAAGGCGATCATTGATCGCGATCCCAATTCCTTCATTTGGAATGGGGGTAACAGCGATAACCGTTGGCTTCATCTTATCCAGCTTATGAAGCGCTGAAAACAGGTTGGCGGCGGCTTCTTTTAAGTCCCCTTCAGCGCTCAAATTTAAATCTTCAATTTCTTCAAAGCCTGAACCGAAAGACAGAAAAGCTTCCCCGTCGTTTTTCTGCATGGCGTTGAGCCTCACTGAGCAGCCCGGTGCGTAGTGACTTAAAAGCATCCCGGGACTTGAAATTTCGGCGTCGGCTTCGGCTTCTTCCACAGGATATCCAAATGGCAATAAATCTTCGCGGGAGATGCCGCCCGGTCTCAGGATCGTAATCTTGTTATCCGCCAAAGAAATAACGGTGCTTTCCAGACCAACGGCGCAGGATCCTCCATCCAGAATACAGGCGACTTTATCGCCGAGGTCATCTGCAACATGTTGGGCTTCTGTGGGGCTGATTTTACCGGAAAGGTTTGCGCTAGGGGCCGCGACAGGAATACCTGCCTCTTTTAGAAGTGTTCTCGCCAAAGGGTTTGCTGGAATGCGGATGGCCAAGGTTGGCAGGCCAGCGCTTGCCAACTCAGAAATACTGCAATCCTCAACGCGTGGCAGAACCATAGTGATAGGACCAGGCCAGAGTTTTACGGCGAGCTCCTCTGCCAGCTTGTTAAAGGTTACGTATCGTTTTGCGGTCTCAATGTCCGGCACATGTACAATTAGCGGATTAAAACTTGGACGGCCCTTTGCTTCAAAGATATTGGCAACGGCGTTGCCTTTCGTTGCATCTGCACCAAGTCCATAAACAGTTTCTGTTGGGAAGGAGACAAGCGCGCCGGACCGCAACGCCCTTGCGGCGAGGGCAATGTTTTCCTGATTAATCGGTAATATCATTGAATTATCTGTCATCTGGAAGAGGCTATGGGTCGTATATTGGGGCTGTACATAAAATTTCATTTTTTTGCGCGGCTCAATATGGCATAAGAGCAGCAATATAGATAAGTAAAAATATTAGAAGGACTATCCTAATGGGCGAATATAACGCACCACTGAAAGATATGCGCTTTGTTCTCAATCATGTCATTGGGCTTGATGAACTAAACAGCATGGAAGCGTTTGCACATGCTGAGAGTGATGTCGTGGATGCTGTTTTGGAAGAGGCTTCCAAACTGGCGACCAACGTCCTCTCTCCTCTGAATAAAGCCGGTGATCTGGCAGGTACTTCTGTGACAGATGGTGTTGTTAAATCTCCTGAAGGCTGGAGTGATGCCTATAAACAGTTTGCTGAAGGCGGTTGGAATGGTGTTTCTGGTCCGGAAGATTATGACGGCGGTGCAATGCCTCAGGCGGTCACGCTTGCAACTGTCGAAATGTGGAACTCCTCCAACATGGCTTTTGCCCTTTGCCCATTGCTGACACAGGGTGCGATTGAGTCTCTGATTGCCCATGGCACGGATGAGCAGAAAGAAACTTATCTGCAGAAGCTGGTCACGGGTGAGTGGACAGCTACAATGAACCTGACAGAAAGCCATGCAGGTTCTGATGTGGGCGCACTTCGTACAAAAGCTGAGCCTGCTGACGATGGGTCCTGGAGAATTAAAGGTCAGAAGATTTTCATCACCTATGGTGAACATGAAATGGCTGACAATATTATTCACCTTGTACTGGCTCGCACTCCAGGTTCGCCAGCGGGTACAAAAGGCATTTCCCTTTTCATCGTACCGAAATTCCTTGTGAA
Organism: Sneathiella sp. P13V-1; assembly: GCF_015143595.1. Lineage (NCBI taxonomy): Bacteria > Pseudomonadati > Pseudomonadota > Alphaproteobacteria > Sneathiellales > Sneathiellaceae > Sneathiella > Sneathiella sp. P13V-1. Next base: position 47,547 of record NZ_WYEU01000004.1, read on the forward strand.
CGAAGATGGATCTTTAGGCGCGCGTAACGACTTGAAATGCGTATCTGTTGAAGAGAAAATTGGTATTCACGCCAGCCCAACCTGTGTCATGTCCTATGGCGATAACGATGAGTGCGTAGGTTACCTGATCGGCGGTGAAAACAAAGGTATGGCCTGCATGTTCACAATGATGAACAATGCCCGCCTGAATGTTGGCCTGCAAGGTTTGGCAATTGCTGAACGGGCGTATCAGCAGTCTGTAGAATACGCGCTGGATCGTAAACAGGGCCGGGCGATCGGTGCTGAAAAAGGTGAAAGCTCTTCAATTGTTAAGCACGCGGATGTTCGCCGCAACCTGATGAGCATGCGTTCGCAGATCGAAGCAATGCGCTGCCTTGTATATCTGAACGGTGCTGCACTTGATAAAGGGCACAACCATCCTGACGAAGACGTCCGCAAAGAAGCAATGGGCCTTGCGGAACTTTTGACACCACTATCAAAAGCATGGTGTACAGATCTGGGTGTTGAGCTGTCATCAACTGCTGTCCAAATCCACGGCGGTATGGGCTTTATCGAAGAAACCGGTGTTGGTCAATATTACCGCGATGCCCGTATTCTTCCTATTTATGAAGGTACAAACGGCATTCAGGCGCTGGATCTGATCGGCCGTAAACTTTCCATGCAAGGCGGTGAGCCTGTTCGCAAACTAATGACGGAAATGGAAGAACTGTCCCATCAGATGAACAGCAGTGATGATGAAGACCTGCAGGGCATTTCCCGTCATCTTGGTGTGGCTGTGACTGCGCTTAAAGACGCAACGGACTGGATGTACACAAATGCACCAAATGATCCAAACTCCGCCCCAGCAGGTGCAACGCCTTACCTGCGTATGTTCGCGACAACTGTCGGCGGATATCTGATGGCGAAATCAGCTGTGAAAGCGAAAGAATTACTTGGCGCTGCGGATGCTGATACGAAATTCCTGAACAGCAAAGTGACGACAGCCCGCTACTTCGCGGCACAAATCCTGCCGCAGGTGGCTGCATTGCTTGGCCCTGTTACAGAAGGCCCTGAATTGCTGTTTGCAATCGACGAGGATGACCTTGTTGCGTAACACAGCTTATCAACAAAGTTGACGTGCACGTTAACTGCGCTAATATTGATATATTAGATTTTGTGGCGGCTTTGGCCGCCACATTTTTTGCGTGGAAGCATAATGAATAATAAAAAAGAACTGACTTACCCCCTCGGCACGCGCCCTGAACCTGGTGATGTTATCGAAGTCTCCGAAGGTGTTTTATGGACAAGAATACCTATTCCTTTCGCAGGGCTTGATTTTATCAACGTCTATTTACTGGAAGGAAAGGATGGTTGGACAATTATCGATTCCGGTGTAAACACCAGTAAAGTCCGCGCCATCTGGGAAAGTGTTTTTGAAAAACATCTGAAGGGTAAACCTGTTACCCAGATGATTTGCACCCATTTCCATCCTGATCATGTAGGCGCAGCCACATGGATCACTGAAAAATGGGGCATTGATCTGACCATGAGTATGGGGGAATGGTCATTTGGCCGGATGCTTTTCCTGGAAGCGCAGCCGGAAGTTCCAGAGTCCGTGATCGCTTTTTATCGGAAGGTCGGACTGCCGGAGAAGATGATCGATGCCATGCGTGAACGTGGTTACGACAATATCCGCAAAATCATTCACGGGTACGGAAACAGTATTATACGCCTTGACGAAGGGCAGGTACTGGAAATTGGTGACAATAAATGGGAAGTGATTGTCGGGCAAGGACACTCGCCGGAACATGTATGTCTTTACTGTGAAGAAAAAGGTCTTCTGATTTCAGGGGATCAGGTTCTTCCTAAGATCAGCCCACATATCGGGGTCTACCCAACTGAACCACTGGCAAATCCACTTGGGAAGTTTTTGGGATCCATTGATAAGTTCCGCCATCTACCTGAAGATACGTTGGTGCTGCCTTCACATAATGATGTATTTGTCGGCTTGCATAACCAGCTGGATTACTATGAAAGTCATCATATAAAACGACTTGAACAGTTGAAATTGGCTTGTTCGTCTCCAAAGACGGTACAAGATATTCTTCCCGTTCTTTTTGAACGCAAACTGGATGAAAACAATATGGGCTTGGCCATGGCAGAAGCACTAGCCCATTGCCATTATCTTGTCGGAACGGGTGAATTAAATCGCCTCGTTGGTGATGACGGCGTGTGGCGCTTTCAAATGCAAAAGAATGTCCAAACCGCCGTTGCGTAACATGTCAAACCTTGAAAAATAAATAACATAAAAAGGGAGGGAGCTATGACAGATCATCTACTTATTGAGAAAAATGGAAGCATCGCAACGCTGACGATGAACCGGCCTGACAGTCGAAACGCTTTATCGCTGGAAATGAGAGCAAAGCTGAACGAAGCTGTTATCGATCTGGAAGCGGATGATAGTATTCGATGTGTTGTTATTAAAGGTGCAGGCGAGCATTTCATGGCAGGTGGCGATGTGAAATCCTTCAAGGATTTTGTGGAACTGGACCCTGATAATCGCCGGAAAACCTTTGAGGCCCGTATTCATAATCTGACTCCAACACTTGTCGCCCTTCGACGCATGAAGAAGCCAGTTATCGCCAGTGTTCAAGGGGCTGCAGCTGGTTTCGGCCTGTCTCTTGCAATGGCCTGCGATATTGTAATCGCAGGTGAAAGCTCTTTCTACACAATGGGTTATATCGGCATCGGTGCGACACCAGATGGATCTGGATCTTATTCACTGCCACGAATTGTTGGCCTGAAAAAAGCCATGGAAATTGCCATGCTTGGTGACCGCTTTGGCGCAGAAGCAGCAAAAGAATATGGATTGATCAATTTCATTGTACCTGATGATGAATTGGAAGCTGAAACCAAGAAACTGGCTGAGCGCCTTGCAAGTGGTCCAACATTTGCCCTTGGCAAAACGAAAGAGCTGATGCACGCGTCTATGGTCAACGGGCTTGAACAGCAGCTTGCGTTGGAGGCTGAAAGCTTCTCGCAATGTGCCGCTACGGAAGACTGGGCGGAAGCCATTGTTGCCTTTTCAGAAAAAAGAAAACCTTCGTTCAAGGGTAAGTAATTAATTTCAGGCCTTGTTCAGTAATTCGAGCAGGGCCAAAATTTTTTCTTGATATAATACCTTTTGGTATTATTTATATGAAACCAAACGGTATTATTTTGGAGTGAGTTACATGAATACTGGAAACCAAGGGGTGTTTCGTGCTCTGTCAGATCCAACACGACGTGAAATTCTGATGCATCTCAGCCGACGAGATATGACTATAGGTGAGGTGTCGGAGAAGTTCGATATGACACGTGCAGCGGTGAAAAAACACCTGACAATCCTTGAAGAAGGTAAGTTGATTTCCGTAAATCCTCATGGAAGAGAAAGAATTAATCACCTGGAACCTCAAGGACTTCAATCTGTTTCGGATTGGGTAAGTTATTTCAGTCGCTTCTGGGATGACCGTTTGGCTGATCTTGGGAAGGCCATTGAAATGGAAGGAAAAGGAAGTGATGACTGAAACCAAAATTGTAAAAACTGTATTTTTTAAAGCGCCAGCCAATACGGTTTGGTCATTCCTCACAGACAAAGAGAAGCTAGGCAAATGGTATCATCCAGCTGAAGAGGATCTTGAAGCAGGACAGGAATATACGCTACTCGAACAAAATGATGATGGATCCTATCGGAAAATAGTTTGGGGAAAAGTTCTGGAAATGAACGCTCCATACCACATGGTTCAGACCTTCTGCATAAATCCGTTTCAAGGGAAAGAGACAACAGTTACCTGGCAACTTGAAGAAACATTTGGTGGAACCGTGCTTACATTAACCCATGAAGGTGTTGCCGAAGCTGCAGGGGAAGGGGCGCTCGGCATTTTCTGTGCTTTGGATATGGGATGGGACTCTCATTTTGGACGCTTGAGAAACAATGTTAATCATTAGGATAATTACACTTCACAAAAAAAAAGGCGACCATTTGGTCGCCTTTTTCTCGGGGTTGTCCTCCCAGATTAGAATGGGAAGATGATATCGAATAGTTGTTGTCCGTAACGGGCTTGCTGAACATCTGTCAGGTGGCCACGTCCGCCATAGGCAACTCTTGCCTCTGCGATTTTTGAACTGTCTATAGTGTTGCCAGAGGATATATCTTCTGGGCGGATAACGCCGGTTACATAAAGGTCGCGGCTTTCAAAATTGACACGAACTTCCTGTTTGCCGGAAATCACCATATTTCCGTTTGGCAGTACCTGTGTAACGATCGCGGCAATCTCCAGTTCAATAGTCTCGTTGCGGGTAACCGCACCGGTTCCGTTCACAGAATGCTCGCTGCCCAGATCCGCCAAGGAGGCAGGGTTTACAGCTTCGGGCAGAACTTTGGCAAGTTGGCTTTCAAGGCCCAACAAGGCGGTTGTGTTCGCCGTTTCTGCTGTAGAACGGCTTGTGGATGTTGAATTGTTCAAAGTTGCTTTGTCTTCAATCTTCACATTAACTGTCAAGATGTCGCCGATACGACTGGCGCGCTGATCTTTAAAGAAGGCGCGGGAGCCAGGCCGCCAAAGGGAATTGGCTTGTTTCAGGACCGGCTCAGGGCGTGGCATTGGCAGCGAGACCGGTTGATAGTTTTTAGATGTCATTGGGTTTTCAATTTGGGACAGCGGAGGTTCCGATCCAATTGAAGCGATACGGCTATACGCGTTACAGCCGGCAAGAGTGGCGACCAATCCAAGAAGGGCTGTTGAGCGAACTATTTTTTTAAGTGCTGTGTGGTTCATTTTTAATCTCCACTATTGGATTGTTGCCAGGCGTTGCTGGGCGGTAATGATGCGGACTTGCTGGTCATCAATGACTTCTGCCTGAATGACTTTACGGCTGTGAGCGTTTTCAACACGGATTATGTCACCTTCTGAGCCGTTCTCCAGGGCTCTTCCTGTCATGGTGAGGGCGATTCCGCCGCGTTTGAAGATCACAGAGATGATTTTGCCTTTAGCGATGGTCACAGGATCACCAAGGTTGTTGAGGTGGAAGGTGCCGCCTGCTCGCATAGAGCGGCGGGGGGACTTACCTACTAGTTCGTCAACATCTAGAACGATATTACGTCCAACTCGGTTTTTACGAACCAGTTGAAATTCCACATCTTGCTCACGGATTTTTTCTCCAGTCCGAATAAGGCGGGTGCTTACGGGAACCATTGCTTGTGGGTAAAATTTGCCTACAACACGGTAGTTAGTCGCGTTATCTGAATTTGCAGGCGCAGAAATTATCGCGCTAAAGCTGTTTTTCCGCTCGTTATAGGATAGGCTCTCCACAACAATTTCAGGCTCGTCCAGAACGCTAATCTGAATTTTTGTAAAACGGCTCGGCATATCCAACTCAAACTGATCTGTGGCCAGTTCCATTTCCAAGGCTGCACGAATATGCTCCTCGACCCGTTCTTGCGGAATGATCTGGCCTTTGCGAAGAACAGAAATCATGGAAACAGATCGTGTAGGTTGCCAATCCAGACCGTGTTTTTGCGCGACAAAGGCGACCGATGACGCTTTAAAAGAAACGGTTTTTCCGGGCGCAGGGGAAGCGGCAATCACGTAGTCAGATTTTTCACCTACTCCTGTAAATATATCACCAAAGGTAATGTTTTCCCCTTCCACAACCGGCTTGGATTTAAGCGTAACGGTGTTTGCCGCAGAGGCCGTCATAGCCCCCATAAGACAGGAAATGAAAAGGATAAAGATGCCGATATGTTTCATAACTGGACCTCTATTCTAGGGTTCAAGCTTATCTAAGCTGGTTGGTTACAGACATCATTTCGTCTGCTGTGGTGATGACTTTTGAATTCATCTCGTATGCCCGTTGCGCGCTGATCAAAGAAGTGATCTCACCAACTGCATTAACATTGGATGTTTCAAGGTAACCCTGACGAACGGTACCAAAACCAACAGATCCCGGAACACCAACACTTGGGGCGCCGGATGCTGGACTCTCGGTATAAAGGTTGTCACCCATTGGCTGTAGACCTGCTTCGTTGAAGAAAATCGCCAAGTCAATCTGTCCAACTGTTTGAAGGGCGACCTGTCCATCAAGTTGAACCTGCACTTCACCGCTTGTGTTGACTTCAACGCTAATGGCGTCTTGCGGAACTGTGATGCTTGGCAGAACGGTATAACCGTCTTGCGTTACAATCTCGCCGGTTGGACTTACCTGGAAGGAGCCTGCACGAGTGTAGGCTTCATCACCGCTTGGCAAAAGAACGCGGAAGTAACCTTCGCCTTGAATGGCAAGATCGTAGGTGTTCTGGGTTGCTTCCATGCCACCTTGGTCGGTGATGCGGTATACGGATGCAGTTTTCACACCAACACCGATCTGAATACCTGAGGGAACGATGGTTCCGGCATCCGATGAGGAAGCACCTGCACGGCGCATATCCTGATATAGAAGGTCCTGAAATTCTGCCCGTTGGCGTTTGAAGCCAGTTGTGGTCATGTTCGCGATGTTATTGGAGATGACATCAACATTAAGCTGTTGAGCCAACATACCTGTGGAAGCTGTTCCTAGTGCACGCATTACTTAATCCTCTCCTAATTCATCGCCGGTAGTTCTTCGATGGCTTTCATCTGCATTTCGTGTTCTGCATCCAAAAGTTTCTGCGCGGCTTGATAGGTCCGCATAATTTCGATCATGGTTGTCATTTCCAAAACGGGTGTGACATTGGAGCCTTCAAGAGACCCCTGCATGATACGGCTTTCTTCAGCGGGGATTGGGGCGGCACCATTTGGATTATAGTAACCGTTACCTTCCTGCTTCATGATCTGTTCGTTGTCGAAACGGTATAGTTGGATTTTTACAGTATCTTCTGTCCCGAGGTTGACCGTGCCGTCACTTGCAATTTCGATATTGGGGTTGGAGAGTTCTACCTGAATACGATCATTCCGATCGTCAACCAGATAATCACCAGCGGCAGTGATGACATTGCCTTCAGTATCGAATTTGAAGTTACCGTTTCGCGTATAACGAATACCCTGATCGGTTTGGATGGAGAAGTACCCATCCCCGCTAATTGCCAGATCAAGCGGACGACCAGTTTCCGTAAATGTACCTTCTGTACGATCGTGGTAAACACCGTAATCCTGTACGAACGCCATCTTGTCCTTAAATGGTTCGTCAACCAGATATTCCTGAAATACTGGACGAACAACCTTGTAGGCTGTGGTGTTCATATTGGCGATGTTGTTGGCAACAATATCAAGGTGCCGTTTTAGCGCCATTTGTTGCGACAATCCGATGTAGACTGCATTTTCCATTTACGTCTCCGCCCTTTTGGCAAATAAATCGATGCCATACCATATGCACGTATCGTGCCAAATAAATTATGCAGTTAAATCATATATTTATGGGTATTCGGCAATATTGGGGAGGCGGCTGAATAGGTATAATCAGCCGAAAGGGCGGAAAAAAATTCCATTGCTGTTACTTCCGGTTGAATTTATGGTTAACGGAACGAAAAAAATGTGAGAAAAGCTAATTCGTGCAACCTCTTGTTAACCAAGTTTTCATAGACTGAACAAAATTTTTGCATGAGTTTTCATTCTAGAGGCCTTTATGTCAGACGAAAATGAAGCACCAGAAGGTGAAGATGGTGAAGAGAAGGTCAAGAAGAAGGGCTTAAGTGGTAAGGCGCTTATTCTCTTTATTGTTCTACCAATTCTGCTGATAGGTGGCGGCGTAGGCGGTGCTTTTTTCGCAGGCGTGTTCGATAGCGAAGAGACAACTGAGGAAGTTGTCGAAGAGGAAGTCGTTGAGGAAGTTGACAAGGTTGTCGTTTTTTACGATATGCCTGAGCTTCTCGTAAACTTAAGTGTGTCTGGTAACAAAACTGCATTTCTCAAGCTGGGCGTCTCACTTGAGCTGGACGATGAGACTGTTCTTCCAGAACTTGAAAAGCTGTTGCCTCGGGTTATGGATAATTTTCAGGTCTACCTTCGCGAGTTGCGCCCATCAGACCTTCAGGGGTCAGCGGGCATCTATAGACTTAAAGAAGAGTTGCTGTATCGCATAAACAGCTCGGTTAAACCTATACAGGTCAAGGATGTCCTGTTTAAGGAAATGTTGGTTCAGTAGGAGTATCCATGACTGACGAAGAAGAAATGGATATGGCTGCTGCCATGGCAGCCGAAGAAGACGGCGAGATGGACATGGCCGCGGCTATGGCTGCGGACGAAGAAATGGATATGGCTGCCGCTATGGGCGGGGGCGGCGATGACATGGACATGGCCGCAGCCATGGGCGGTGAAGCCGAAGCAGAAGAAGAGGCGCCTGGCGGTGCCAGCATCAATGAAGCTGCAAGTGGTGGCGCAACCCGTGTTCTGAACCAGGACGAAATTGATAGCCTTCTCGGTTTTGATATGGACGGTGATGGCGGTGGCGATAAGTCCGGCATTAAAGCCATTATCAACTCTGCCCTTGTCAACTATGAACGTCTTCCAATGCTTGAGGTGGTCTTTGACCGCCTTGTCCGTATGATGACGACATCTCTTCGCAACTTTACGTCCGATAATGTGGAAGTCAGCCTCGACAATATTACATCCATTCGTTTCGGTGATTATCTGAACTCAATCCCTTTGCCTGCGATCCTTAGTGTGTTCAGAGCGGAAGAGTGGGATAACTATGGACTGATCATGGTCGACAGTTCATTGATTTACTCAATCGTGGATGTGTTGCTCGGCGGGCGCCGAGGAACTGCGGCTATGAGAATTGAAGGCCGACCTTATACGACAATTGAACGAAATCTTGTAGAGCGGATGGTCAGTGTTATCCTCGCCGATATGTCCGCTGCATTTGAGCCTTTGAGCCCGGTAAGTTTCAGGCAGGAACGTGTGGAGACCAACCCACGTTTTGCAACAATCGCGCGTCCAGCGAACGCTGCCATTTTAATCAAGCTACGGATTGATATGGAAGATCGCGGTGGTCGTTTGGAACTCTTGTTGCCATACGCCACACTCGAGCCCGTTCGTGAACTTCTGCTGCAAATGTTCATGGGTGAGAAATTTGGTCGTGACAGTATTTGGGAAAACCATCTGGCGACGGAACTATGGGCGACTGAGGTTGATATTCTGGCTGTCCTTGATGAGCAGGAATTGTCACTCAATCGCATTTTGAACCTTGAAATCGGCGATACGATCATGCTGAACGCGTCACCGGCAAGTCCTGTTATTCTTCGCTGTGGCGGTATCGGCATGGTGTCCGGCAAGATGGGTCGTTCAGGGCAGAATATTGCCGTTAAGGTGGACAAGACGCTTCGCAACCTAGGGTAAGTGTTATGGCAGAGTTTTTGAGTATTCCTGTTTTATTGGACCTGTTACTGATTTTCATGCTGGGCGCAACGATTGCCTATTGTGTCAACCTAAGCCGCAAATTATCGGTTATGAGGGATGCTCAGCAGGAGTTACATAAAGTTGCTGAAGACTTTGATCGTGCGATTGTCCGGTCAAAATTGGGAATTGAAGAACTGAAAAGTGCCAGTGAGACCATCGGGCAGGATCTACAACAGGAATTGGATGAAGCCAAAGGTTTGCTCGAAGAGTTAAAACTTATCAATGCTTCCAGTTCTCGAATTGCAGATAAATTGCAGGAAAGCGTGGATGGCTCTGGACGCCAGATCGCCTCTCGCCAAGAAGATACAGCTACAGATTCTTCTGAGGAAACCAGCAGTGGCATTGAGCCGAGAACAGAAGCTGAGCGCGAACTTCTCCAAATGTTGACAAAATCCAAGTAACAGGGGCAACGCGATGATGAGACATATTCGAATATTGCCTGTTACCATTTTAGCGATGATTATGGTTTTTGGCCTGAAACTTGGTAGTTTCTATTCTACGACGAAAGAAAATATCCTGTCGTTGGAAGTTACAGGTGTGCAGGCGCAGGAAGAAAAGAAAGAAGTTGATGCCAGCACAGAAGGTGATGGCACAGGTGAAACTTCAGCTACTGATGATACAGCTACTCCCAAGGAGAAAAATGAAGAAGCAGATATCGATGTTACGAACTTAAGTGCCAGTGAAATTGAAGTTTTGCAGCGCCTTGTCGAGCGTCGTGATCAGCTGGAGGCCAGATCTGTAGAACTTGACCTGCGGGAAAATCTTCTGAAAGCTACTGAAAAACGCATTGATACCAAGATTGCGAAGCTGAAAGAGATAGAAGCAACAATTGCAGAGCTTTTGAAGAAATATGACAAGCAGGAGCTTGAAAAGCTGAAAAGTCTTGTGGCTATCTACGAGAAAATGAAACCAAAAGATGCAGCGCGGATCTTTAATTCTCTGGATATGGAAGTGTTGCTGGATGTCAGTGGTTTGATGAAGGAGTCAAAACTGGCTGCCATATTGGGCAAGATGAACGGTGCCAGAGCTAAAGAACTAACTGTCGAGTTGGCGACAAGGAAACAATTGCCAGAGGTTGGGAAAGGGAGCTAAACGAAGAGCCGTCTTTACCAGCATTTAACCTATAGTAACTAGGTTGAAAGGCTGGGCGAAGCTTTTCTAGCAGGTGAAAAAATGGATTCAGCCGCATTTGCAAAACATTTATCTGACCGGGTTGACGCAATTCGTGAAACTCATGGGGAAATGGTCAATATCGGTGATGTTGCTGATTTGGTCGGAACCCTGATGGAAAATATGGAAGGGGATATTTCTGCGCAAGATATCCATATCCACCACCAAATCTTTGAACTTGTCGAATTTATCAAGAAAGCACGCGGTGAAATTGCCGCATTGCAGCCGCAAGAAATCAATGAACAGCACATTCCCGCGGCGACCGACGAATTAAGCGCGATTGTTGAAGCCACCGAAGAAGCAACGAATACCATTTTGGATGCTGCGGAAAAGCTTGGTGAAATCGGTGCAGAAGTTGGAGGGGAACAGGAAGAGAAAATCACAGATGTGATAACAAGTATCTACGAAGCTTCAAACTTCCAGGATATTACTGGCCAACGTATCAACAAGGTAGTGTCTACGCTTAAGCATATTGAAACGACAATTAACAAAATGGCACAATCTATCGGTGCTGAGATCAATGCAGATGCGGAGAGAAAAGATATCGGGGACGACCTGAAAGTAAATGACGAGCGTGCAGATGCAGATTTACTGAACGGTCCGCAACTTGAAGGCGATGGCGTTTCTCAAGATGAAATTGATGCTTTGTTGGCCAGCTTTGATTAGGTGACTTTAGAGGAATAATGGAAGAGCAACTGGTAGAATCAAATGAAACGCGACATGGCAACAACAATACAGCGATCGTTTTCGTCTCCCTGTATTTTTTGCTGCTGGCGTTTTTTATCTACCTGACTTCCATTTCAGTTCCAAAAGAAGATAGAATTCAAAAGGTTATCGGGAGTATTGAAGTAACTTTCTCAGGCGAGAAAGTCACGCCTTCTTATATTTCGGAACCTAATGTGCCGGGTTCTGACTTAGGGTTGGCTCAGTTCCACGCTGAGCTTAGACAAGTTTTCGAAGCCGCCATCCCGCTTGTTGAAAATGAAGTAAATGAAGAAGGGGCGCAGCTTCTATTTAGAGTTCCAGTTAGTCAACTCTATGTTAGAGGAGAAGTAGCATACCGCGAAAATCGCGAAGAGCTTTTCTCTGAAGTTGCCCGTATCCTTGTAAAACGTGCCAGTGTTCAGCCAACAGATGTTGAACTCCTCTATGACCAGTCAATTAACCTGCCGAAAAGCAACTCCTTGGAAGGGGATCTCTCCGTTAAGAGGTTAGGGCATCTTGTAAGCTCGTTTCTCGATAAAGGTGTCGCAAAACGTAATATTTTTATCGGATTAGGTGAGCAAGGACGTGATGAAGTAATCTTTCGGTTCTATGAGCGCAATGCTGTCACAAATTTGTTTTTTGAGGAGGCCCCAGTGCAATGATTACTGATGCCATTTTCCCTCATAAGAAAAGAAAAAGGAACAATATCTGGCTAACCTCATTGGCTGATTTGCTCGCTTTGCTGCTTGCCTTCTTTGTTTTGGTGTTTTCCATGAATGAGGTTCACAAAGACAAATGGATGAACATTACAGAGTTGCTCGGACAAAAATTGAATGATGCGACAACCTCTAACGAAGAAGGGCTTGCGGCCGATAAGAATGTTGAATTGTTCAAAGAGCAAAAAGCTTTTGATCTGGACTATCTGGAAAACATCCTCAAAGCTAAAATAACGTCAAATGAAGTGCTGAAAGACGCCAATATTTTCCATTCAAGCGGTCGCCTCATCATTTCATTTGCTGGCACATCCTATTTTGAAAGCGGTAGTGTGACGCTGTCGGAAAATCTGGATCAAGCAGTTCGGCTTTTAGGTGAAAGCCTAAGATATGTAAAGAACAGGGTGGAGGTGTACGGGCACTCCGATCCTTCCGTGGCCGCACAAACGTCAAAAGAAGATTTGGGGAATTGGGGATTGTCTCTGTCTCGCGCCCTTTCTGTGGCAGATGGTCTCAAGCGGGCGGGATACAGTTTCCCGGTGCAAGCCTTTGGTATGTCAGATTCCCGTTTCTTTGAACTTTCAGGAAATTTGTCTGAAGAGGAAAGATATTCACTTGCTAGGCGTGTAGATATTGTTATCCGTGAAGCAGAAGGACGAGGTCGTTAAAGCGAGATGACAGGTTTGGTTCGTCACATATCTAAGCTCCTATTTGTTGGCGCTCTAGTGTTCCTTGCCAATGGCAGTATGACTTTGGCCGCTGATAATGTTGCCGTGCGCGCAGGTGAGCATCCGGATTACGGCCGCATCGTTATGGATTGGGGTAAGGATGTTGCACATCAAGCTTCCATTAGTAATGGTGCACTCATCGTCACATTTGATCAGCCTTTTACTGCGAATTTCAATGCAGTAACCAGAGTACTGGATGACTATATCTCTGGTGCGGAATTAATTAATTCCGGGAAGTCTGTTCGTTTTAGTCTCCGCGGTGACTATGCTCTAAAAACCGCAAAATATGGCACCGCGCTCGCTTTCGATCTAAAGAAGAAAAGTGGCTTAAAACCTTCGACTGACCAAGCCATTCCTGTCCGGGTTGGCGAACATGTAAAATATACCCGTATCGTTGTAGATTGGCCGAAACGTACAGACTTTAAAGTTTCAGGAGCAGATCAGGAATATCAGTTTTCTTTTGATGCACCAGGAAGACTTGCTTTGGCAGAAATTCAGCGTGATCTTCCCGATCGCGTGCAATCAATCCAGCAAGTCCAAGTGGATAATGGCTCTTCTATCTCGCTCAAGACAAGCACTCCTACAAGGATCAAGAGTTTCAGAAGCGGAAATAGTGTTGTATTTGACGTCATTACTGTAGACCAGCCTGTTGAGGAAGAAGCGCCTGCGGCCCAACAAGTGGTAAAAGCAGAACCCGTCCAGAAGACACCTGTCAAAAAACTAACGGATAATCCACCAGCAAAGCCGGAAGAGCAAGAGTTAGCTGAGTCTGAGCCTGAAAAAGTTACTGTTACGAAGGCCGAAGAAGCCCCTGTGGTTGAAGATGTCTCTGCTGTGGCAGCACCTGAAAAAAAGGAAAATGCTCCTAAACTTCTAATTCCAGAAAGTAATTTGGCATCGAACAATCCTCAGAATGCCAAAGCACCGACAGACAAGCTCACGATCAATGTGGCAAACCTGAAGGATGGTTTTCGGATGATATTTCCGTGGGAAAAACCTGCGGCAATGGCCTTATTTGAGCGTAGTGGTAAATTCTGGCTGGTCTTCAATGAACCGGTAAGGCTTGATTTCTCCAGATTGTCAGGCCCATATAAATTTCTTCTGATTAAGAAAAAGCAGATGCCGCACCCTAGCGCAACTGTTGCAAGTCTTGTCGTGCGGGAAGGGTATACCCCTTCGGTTGCCCGTGTTGAAAATGAATGGCGGATTGATTTCAGACTTGGTGAAGCGCTCAGAATTAAAAACACGATTGATATACAGTCCCAGCCTGCCTCGGCTGTTGGCGCGCGTGTATTTATCCCCGCAGTGAACAACGGTAAAAAAGTTACCTTTATGGATCCGGAAGCCGGTGATGAACTGACAGCTGTCCCGTTATATGCACCGGGATGGGGACTTGGCGTGCGGCGTACTTTTGCACAGTTTGTTGTCCTGCCGTCCATGCAGGGCATCGGCATGTACAAACGGGATTCCAGTGTGAAAATGGCGGTGGAGAGAAACGGGGTTTCCATTACTGCAGACAAAGGATTGCAGCTTACACGTGAAATTTCAAAAGATGATTTATTTGCTTCTGGCGACCAGTCCGACAGATTTTCAGGGAAGAAAGATGCTGCACAACTTGTGAAACTGCAAGAATGGGCTCAAGTTCCTGAAAAAGAATTTTGGGAGAGGAAGCAGCTTTTACAGCGAAAAGTTGCCCGCGCTCCGCAAGGAGGGCGTAATGCGGCCCGAATGGGATTGGCCAAATTTTTCATCGCGCATAAATACCATGCAGACGCATTTGCTGTGCTTGAAAGGATCAGGAAAGATGATCCACGTGCGGATGAGGATGGGGTCTATAGGTTGCTTCGCGGGCTCGCGAATCTGGGGCTTCATCATATGGATGAAGCGCAGACTGATTTAATGCATCCTGTATTTAATGGTGTCGCCGAGGTTGCACCATGGCGCGCCAAGGTCGCCGCTGAGCGCGATGATTGGAAAACTGCGCTGCGTGAGATGAAGCTGGGGCAGGAAGCACTTGGTGTCTACAATGAAGATCTCAAAAATGAGTTCAACTTGATTGCTGCGGAAGCGGCCCTTGAAGATTTTGACGTGGAATCCGCGAATAAATCCTTGGAAAAAATAAGGACATCACTTGAGAAAGGAACAAATATCTCTATTGCCGCACGTCGGGAATATCTGGAAGGTTTGGGGGCGCTTAAGTCGGGTGATATCGAACGAGCGATTGGCAAATTTGATCAAGTGATAGAACTTGATTACCGACCCCTCACGACCCATGCGAAATTCCGTCGTGTAAACGCGATGTTGTCTCAACAGGAAATCACACCGGACGAAGCAATTGAAGAGCTTCTGGATATGTCCTATGCATGGCGCGGGGACCATCTGGAACTTGATATTCTAAAGCGTGTTGGTGATCTGCAGATTGCACAAGGTAATATTGACGAAGGGCTTAAGACCTTCCGCAATATTGTCATGACATTCCCGAAAAACCCGCAAGCGCGTGATATTGCCCGTGAAATGAACGATTTGTTCAATCAGTTGTTCCTTGAAGGTAAGGCAGAGGACCTGCCTCCCGTTAAGGCCTTGGCTCTCTACTACGAATATCGAGAGTTGACGCCGCTTGGTAAGCAAGGTGACAAAATGATCCGTGGTCTTGCAGACCGGTTGATCAAAGTAGATTTGCTGGAACAGGCAGCACAGCTTCTGGATCACCAGATTAATTTCCGCCTGAAAGGTGATCTGAAAGCCCTGACGGGTACTAAATTGGCAGTTGTTCATCTGTGGAACGGAAACCCTCAAGAGAGCCTGAACGTACTTTACAAAACAAGATGGAAAGCCCTTCCTGAGGAGGTGAAACGTGAGCGTTTGTTCATTCAGGCAAGAGCGCATTCAGATCTTGGGGACTATGAAGAAGCATTGGAATTGCTGATTGATGAGAAAGGCAGGCAAGCAGAAAAATTGAAAGCTGACATCTATTGGAAAGCCAAAATGTGGCCGAAAGCCATCGCGACATTGGATAAGCTGTTGCAAGATACAAATGTGAGGGCTGCTGAGAAGCTGAACCCTGAGCAAAGACAATATCTGATGCAGTTGGCGGTGGCCAGAAATCTGTCAAATGACCAATCCGGCCTTGAAGCGATGCGTCGTACCTACCGCAAGAAATTTGTAGGCTCGCCCGATTTGGATGCCTTTGACCTGATTACCGAACAGCCAGATGGTTCCGAGATGGAGTTCCGGAAACGTGCAACTGCAATCGCCAAGGTAAACCAGCTTGAATCTTTCATGACGGGTTACCGTGATCAGCTGGAAAATGGTGAGTTTTGGAGCACGAACTAGTTTTTAATTTATTCCCTTGCATCACTTGTTCAGGCTGATATGTGTTGGCCAAAGATGTTTTTTGTATAAGGAATAAGCCATGGCTGGTTTGAACCAAGATGTTGATCCAGATGGATTACTTGAGTATTCGGTTGTTTTCACAGATCGCTCTTTGAACCATATGTCGAAGTCGTTTCAAACGGTAATGAATGACATTTCAAGGCTTCTGAAATCTGTATATAACGCCGATGCTGTGGCTATCGTTCCTGGTGGTGGAACTTACGGCATGGAAGCTGTGGCACGTCAATTTGCGACAGATAAGAGCGTTTTGGTTATTCGAAACGGCTGGTTCAGCTATCGTTGGTCCCAGATTTTCGAAGCTGGCCGTATTCCAGCAAAAGAGACTGTCCTGAAAGCCTCTCAGGTTTCAGAAGGTCATGATGCACCTTATAGTCCTGTTTCTGCAAAACAGGCTGCAGAGGTTATTCGCACCGAAAAGCCTGCTGTTGTTTTCGCCCCTCACGTTGAAACGTCTTCCGGTATTATTTTGCCCGATGAATACCTTCAAACCATATCAGAAGCCGCTCATGAAGTGGGGGCGTTGTTCGTCCTTGATTGTATCGCCTCCGGTGCTGTTTGGGTTGATATGAAAAAGGTGGGGGTTGATGTCCTGATCAGTGCGCCACAGAAAGGGTGGAGCGCATCACCATGTGCCGCATTGGTAATGATGTCAGAGGCTGCGGAGCGGAAACTCGCCGAGACCACAAGCAGTAGTTTCGCCTGTGATCTCAAAAAATGGCGCGATATTATGAGCGCCTATGAAAATGGTGGGCATGCCTATCACGCGACGATGCCAACAGATGCGCTGGTCAATTTCCGCGACACTATGCTTGAAACTGAAAAATACGGGTTCGAAAAAGTTCGCGATGAACAATGGGCGCTTGGAAATGGTGTCAGAGACCTGATGGCGAAGCATCAGTTCCGTTCAGTGGCAGCAGAGGGCTTTGAAGCACCGGGGGTTGCTGTGTTTTACACTCAGGATGCAGATATTCAGAACGGATCCAAGTTTGCGAAAGAAGGTCTGCAAATCGCTGCTGGTGTTCCGTTGCAGTGTGATGAAGGACCCGAGTTTAAAACGTTTAGACTGGGGTTATTCGGACTGGACAAGCTTCACAATGTGGAGCGATCAATCGAAAGTTTGGATAAAGCGCTTAAGTCCATACTTTAAGAATGAAAGAGGCATCCCTTATGGGTGCCTCTTTCTATTTTTCCGGCTAGCTTTGGCATAGAGACCTCGCTCCCGTTTATGGGCGTCGCCAGGTGCAATCACTGTCTGATGATAATTCAGCCAATCTTCATCATCAAAATTCTCAGCTCCATCAATAAATTCAAAATCTTTCAGGATTTTCTCATCATAAGTTGAACGGTGAAGTGGCTGTACTTGCATCAACGGCATCTCTCTTTTGATGGTGATCGGACTATCTGTTTTGGTGATGCGTAAGTTGGTGAAAAGGGGGCCAAACCAGTGATCTGTTTCAACAATTCCCTCATAATGTTCATAAAGCTGTGAGCCAGGTAAATTCGCTGGACGCCTGACAAGAATACTCCAATCTTTTGCTGTTTTTGCAATCAATCCGCTCCAAATTTTCAGAACACCGGGTTCCGGTGCAGAGGAGATAAAAGGAGGGGAGTAGCCTTTGATATCTTGAGGGGCGATATCATTGAAGGTTGGCGCATAATCTGGATATTGAGAGGCCTCCAGTGGAAACCAGCTGTCCATATCCGCATATCGCCAATACATATCATTTCCATCCCAATAGACACTAAAATCCATGGGGGGGAAGATGTACCAGCCAAAGGCAGATGCCGTCGTCATGGGCTCGCAATATCGAAAGGCTCTGGTTGGAATTAATCCTCCGGCGGAGCGATCAGCCCGTTGGGGTGTCGGGGTGTCCGGGATCATACGATAAAAACGAATGATGGATGTCGGGGCAACTAAATGCCCCAACTTCTCATCTTTGGCTTTGTCAATGACAGACATGCCGGTTTCTCCAGCCTCAAACTTTAAATGCTGGGCTCATATTGCCGAGGCGCACTGAGCCAGCGTCCTTTGATTTTTTGTCTTCAACCGCAACTTTAAAAGCAGGGCTCATGTTTCCTAGGCGAACAGTTGCTTCATCTTTTGTAGCGCTTTGTGGTTGTTCAACTGTGAAGGCAGGGCTCATATTTCCGAGACGCACTTTTGCGTCATCTTGAGTAGATGATTTTGCTTCCTCAACTTTAAATGCGGGGCTCATGTTACCGATACGCACGATGCCTTCGTCTTTTGTGGCGGCTTCTTTTTTGATCATCATAGTCATAATTCTCTCCTTATAAAGCACACTAAATAATAGTATAAAAATCTTTTTCGGTGTGACGGTGAAGTGATCCTAATTAAACTATTTGATTTTTCAGTTCAGAAGGATTAGTCGGTCACTGGTGCTTGAAGAGGATGCTAAATCGCAATTATTTGCGGGTAAAGATGTGCTCAAGAAATTCAGTTTTTCTGTGAAAATCGGGTTTTATATAGATTTGTTTTCTTGGTTGTGGATTGATAAATGTTGATAAAAAACAACTAAATATAGAATATACTTAACAGGAAAAATTAAAGATAAAAAAGCAATATATAGTTGATTAGGTAGGGGAGTGGAACACTAGATGGGAAGGGTGTCATATTTATGAATTAGTAATTCACTTAATTTAACATATTGAAATCTAATACCTTCTAGACATGTGCAGTTTTCAGTATTTAAAAGTGGGATTAATACAAAAAAATTAGTTTTCTGTTTGTTGTGCTAACCTTGATACGATCATGTAACACAACGTGAGATGAAACAGATTGTTGGCCGTGCCATTAAAAGGAAAAAAGCCCGCGAGATGGCCAGCAGGCTTTGAATATCCAATTCGGGATTTTCTAGTAGTTATTCATTCCTGAGTATAGAAGCAAAAAGTTCAGGATCGATATTGCCGCCGGATCCAACCGCCACAGCAACTTTTCCTGAGATATCTACTTTCCCTGATAGAATGGAAGCAAGAGCAACTGCACCGCCTGGCTCAATCACTACCTTGAACAAGTTATATGCCGAATACACGGCTGACCTTACTTCTTCTTCGCTTACGTAGATCCCTCCGGAGACATGCTTTTGCAGGATCGGGAAGGTGATCTCGCCAGGCATTGGGGTAACAATTGCATCACAGATGCTACGGTGATCACCGCTATTTGCAACCCGTTCACCGAGTTCCAGTGATCGGGCAGTATCGTCAAAATATTCAGGTTCCGCGGAATAAATTTCGGTATTCGGAGACCTTTGATGTAACGCAACGGAAGAGCCGGCAAGCAGCCCGCCGCCGCCGCAAGGCGTTATATAGACATCTGGTTCGAGACCCTGGTCCTGGAGTTGGTCAACGACCTCGATGCCGATCGTTCCCTGTCCTGCAATCACGGGTTCATAGTCATAGGGTTTGATCAGGGTGAGATTTTGCTCTTTTGCAATTTGACTGCCGATTTCCTCTCTTGATTCAGTGTAGCGGTCATATGTCAAAACAGTTGCCCCGTATTTGCGGGTATTTTCCAGCTTAATGGAAGGTGTATCTTCCGGCATCAGGATCGTGGCCTTACATCCAAGCAGTTTCGCCGCATAGGCAACACCTTGCGCATGGTTACCGCTGGAATAGGCAAAGACACCAGTTTCCAGTTGCTGTCGTGACAGGCAGGATAGAGAATTGTAGGCGCCCCGGAATTTGAAAGACCCTGTTTTTTGAAGCATTTCACACTTCAAGAACAAACGCCCACCAAGTTTTTCATTGAGAAGCGGGGATTCAAGCAGAGGTGTTTTGACTGCGTGAGAGCTTATTCTCTTCGCCGCCTCAGAGATAGTATCGAAAGTTATCATTTATTCAGTTTCTACAAAAAATCGATTTAACAGATTAATTACTGGAGGTTCGTTGAGTTGGGGAACATGGCCTCTATTTGGGAGGCTAAGTGTGGCCATATTGGGGTGAATTTGCTGCATTTTTTTGAAAACGTCTTCGCTGAGAACGTCTGATAGCTCTCCTCGAATAGCAACTGTGGGAATATCTTTAAGGCCAGCGAAGAAAGGCCACAGATCTATTTTCTGGTCATTCGCGACTTGCTCAGCGAGAGCTTGGCCTAACCTAAGGTCGTAATTGGGTTTGAAGTTCCCCGCTTCCTGATCATAAATGAAGCCCACTTTTGTGGTGGCGAGCCATTCTTCGTCATCAAGATCAGGGTAGGCACCTATATACTGCTCCTTCTGAGCCGCAGTTGCCTGTTCAATTGTTTCAAACCGAACATCTTTGCCAACATAGCCTGCTATACGGCTTCCGCCTTCTTCCGCTATTTCAGGGCCAACATCATTGAGGACAGCGCCTGCAACAAAAGAAGGGGCAAGACCCGCCAGTCCCATGGTTAGTAATCCCCCCAAAGAAGTTCCGACGAAGACAGCCCTTTTGATGCCTGTATGAGACAAGAATGTCAGAATATCCTGCAGATAGATTTGCGGATTATAGTTTTTAAAATCCTCATCATAGTCGGATTTGCCGCGCCCTCTGTAATCCAGTGCGTAAAAATGCCTGTCCTTAGAGTAAGTTTCTGCAAGCTGATGGAAATCCCCTGAATTTCGGGTAAGGCCTGACAAGCAAACAACCGGTGCCTTTGTCCCTGCGCCCTGATAGTGGCGGTAGTAAAGGTTTAGACCATCATTACTTTTGTAGGTTTCTTCGGCGTAGCTCATGCGTGTCTGCTCTATTCTGTGCCTATGATCGGCAGCATTTCCTTCAGGTTTGAAATCTGATGGTCTGGAGGGCTTGGGATCTGTTCATCGGGTTGGCCAAACCGGTTGCACCAGATAACATTAAATCCGTAATCCTTGGCGGAATAGGCATCCCACCCGTTGGAAGACTGGAAGGAAATAAGCGATCCCTTCACCCCTAACTTGTCTTCGGCCAATTTGTAAACAGATCCATGCGGTTTATAGATCCGCAGATCCTCTACAGAGATGATGGCGTCCAAATAGTCACCGATACCAGCATTCTCAATCGCTGCCTCTAACATTTTCATATCGCCGTTCGAGAGAATGGCGCATTTTTTTCCTGCCTCTTTAAGGGATTTCAGAACGGTAGGGACTTCTTCATACGCACTCAGGCGCATGTAAATATCCATAAGCCGATCTTTTAAGGGGGCATCATTTATATTCTGTGTTTGTAGTGCAAACTCCAACGCACTCTCGGTTACCTCCCAGAAAGGCCTGTAGTTTCCTTGAAGGCTGAGAAGCCACGTATATTGAAGCTGCTTGAGCCGCCATGTATCGGAAAGCGATTTCCAGTTATTACCCAGCCGTTCTTTCTCCTGGCGCGCAGCTGCGTCAACATCAAATAGGGTTCCATAGGCGTCAAAGACGCATGCTTCAGTTTTTGAGAAATCAGTTTTTGTCATTTTATCCAACGATCTAAGAATGATCGCGCCCTTATAGGGAATAGTGGCGAAGGTGCCGCCAAATTCAACAAAAAAACTGCGTGCGGGAAGAATTATTCTGTGAAATAGCCACGTTTGAGGTCATCGACGATCTGAACCACCATAATATCATCTTGTTTGGAGAGTTGCCGGTAGATTTGCAGGTTCTCCATAACCCGCTGTACATAGTTGCGCGTTTCACTGAACGGGATCAGTTCGATCCAGTCAATCATGCTGATATCGCCCTGACGAGGATCTCCCCATTCTTCGATCCATCTGTTTGTCCTGGATCCTCCCGCATTATATGAAGCGATGGCAAGAACATAAGATCCATTATATTTCTCGATCAGTTTGTTTAGATATGTTGATCCAAGCAAAGTGTTGTAGGAAGGATCGGTTGTTAAACGTCCTTTCGAATAAGGGAGCTTCAAACTTCTGGAGACGGATCTGGCAGTTGCCGGCATCAATTGCATGAGCCCACGCGCACCAACGCGAGAGACCGCATCCACGGCAAATGCGCTTTCCTGACGTGTGATCGCAAGAATCAAGGGTTGTTCTATACTTGGATTTGAAGGCATGAATTCGTGATCTGGCCAGTTAAACTCTGGCAATTCTGTGCCCAATTGAGACGCGCGTTTAGCCACGCGAACAGCATAGTCTGGACGCCCAATACGTGTCGCCAAATTTCCAAGATACACATATTCCTCTGGGGAAGCTGCGTCTTCCGTCATTTTTAAAAGGAACGGTAACGCTTTCTTGGCTTCACCAAATTCAGCCAAATGGCGGACAATCAATACACGCTCATCCTGCTTCAGGCGATCTGCTGTTTTTTTGGAATGGCTGACGGCCCTTGGAAGCGGAGTGAGTTTGGAATGATGAATTTCTTCCTGGGCCATCTGACCATAGAAGGTGGACGGATATTTCGCAGCTTCCTCATACCAGTAGTGGGCGGATTTGCTATCTCGCATCGCATCATGAGATCGGCCAATCCAGTAGGCCCCGCGGGCGCGACTGATAGGATAACTTACATTTTCATAAAGACGCGTGAAATGTTTTAAGGCGGCTTCACTGTCCTGAAGGAAGCGTAAAGAGATCCAGCCCGATAGCCACTCAGCAGAAGCGAATTTTCCGCCTGCCTCTAATCCGTGTTCACTAGCAAGACGGTAGGCCTCGCTAATATGACCGAGCCTTAATAGTTTGCGCGCCTGAATTTCCCGTTCACGCCACCAATGCTCAGGGTTTGGTAAGTCGAAATGGGAAACTTTAAGAAGAAGGTCCTGTGCGCCTTCATGATGTCCCTTCACACGGCGCCATTTGATACGATCAAAAAGAAGGCCTGGATCGTTCTGAAGCTCTTGTGGGATGCGCTTGATTGCACTGTCTACTCCAGCGGATCTGGTCATTAGACGTATTCTGGCAACAGCCAATTTCTCTGCATTGGATCCGACCCGTTTTAGCATTCGCTTGGCAGGCTCGGTATCTCGATCCCACAAAAGTCGATCAAGTCTGTCTTCATGATCTGTTTTTGTGAGGAGGGACTTATGTGCTTTGAGGATTTTCTTTTCTGTGCCGCGACTAAAGTTGCCTTGGATCCATGCCTCTTTAATCCATCGCTTACCTTTTTCTTTTTGGCCTTGTTCGATTAAGGCCTCTCCCAAGCGCAGCATCCCCATTCCTGTAAGCGGAGTACGATCAGAGAAAAAAGCCAGCGTTCTAGAGCTGGATATGGGATTAACTAGTGCTTCCTCTGCACGGCGATCCAGCGTGCTTCTGTAAGGCCAGTCCGGGTTGTCCACCATAAAGGTATGGATATCTTCAAAACTGGCCCCGCCTTTATATTGCCGCAACCAGCCCCATTCCAGATACTTTGCCGGAAGCCTGTATTCAGCCTTCGAAGCGACCTGAATTGCCTCTTTCCATTTTCTGCGGCCAGCAAGGTCAAACGCTTCCCGGTAAATACTCCAGTCGGCATCTGACATCAGGCCAGTGTGATGAGCACGTGGCTGTTTAGCAATTGAAGCCGGTTTAAATAAAGGAGAGGGAACAGAAGTGGCTTGCTGAACAGTTTCCTCTTCTACCGGCTTTGGATCACGAGTTGTTTTAAATGTGCGAGGGGTTGGCACCTCTCTCATTTCATTTCTTAGTTTTGGGACGATTTGCCCACCACTAGAAATCTGATCGTCATCCTGAATAGCAAATTTGGAAGCCTGAACATTGCCAGCAAACAGCACAGCCACAGCGACAGCGCTTGCTGCCAGCAGTTTTCCTTTGGCTTTTTGTCTCGTTTCTTGGCTCATGGTTTCCTGAATAGTTTCCTATCTACCAGTCTGACAATCCAAACCTAATTAGACAAACTTTTATTTGCCATTTCGTAAACATCGTTAGAAATATTTTCAGTTTCCAAAATGCGCCTCAGTTCAGCCTGCATGAGGCCCTGTCGGGTTTCATTATGCCGTCGCCATTGCCCAAGCGGGGCAACAAGTCGTGCCGCAATTTGTGGATTGGTACTATTGAGTTCGATAATTCTATCAGCAAGGAACTGGTATCCACCACCATTTTCATTGTGGAAGTGAATTGGATTGGCACCAGCAAAGGCAGCAATCAGGGAGCGCACCCTGTTTGGGTTGAGCATGGTAAAGTCCGGATGCGCAAGCAGTCCTTTCACGTCGTCCATAGTAGATGATCTGCTGGAAGTGGCTTGCAACATGAACCATTTGTCCAAAACAAGTTGGTCTTCTTTCCAATTGTCATAGAAATTCTGCAGGGCCTCTGCGCGGTGGTCGGTTTCACTGTTGACCAGACGGGCCAGTGAGGCCATTCGATCAGTCATATTTTCTGAAGAGAAATACTGCTCTGATGCCAGTGGGAGATAGTCATCACTGGACGCCACCAAATAGCTGAGGCAGAGGTTTTTAAGTGCGCGTGCCCCCATGCTGTTATGTGATTTAAGATCCGCATAAATCGACTTCAATTGTGTTTCAAACCGCTTGCCGAGTGATTTGAGAGCCACTTTTCGAACCGTATGAATGGCATCAACATCCACAATCTTCATTTGCTGTCCGATATAGGATTCGCTTGGAAGGGTTAAGACTTCTGCTTTAAACGCAGGATCCATATTCTGATCATCCAGAATTTCACCAAACGCTTCGGTGTAGTCATTGGAAAGTCCTGTAAGCGCTTGCCCTGACGCGTACAGTTCCACATCAGCTAACAGTCCTTGAAGGGCCAACTGTTGTCCTGCTTCCCAACGGTTAAACTCATCACTGTCATTTCTGAATAGAAGTCCCAGTTTTTCGTCAGCTGGATTTCTTGTGATCTTGATCGGTGCGGAAAACTTCCGGAATAGGGAAGGAATAGGCTTTGAGGGTATGTTCTCGAAAGTAAATGTTTGCTTCGCCTTTGTCAGGTGCAAAAGATCATCGTCCAACAGGCTGTTACCGTCTTCATCCAGCAGACCCATTGCAACTGGGATATGTAACGGATCAGCGCCTTCACCGGCTTTAACATTTTTCTGCGTGAAAGTTAGCTCGTAAGTCGAAGATGTTTCGTTATATGCGTCTTCTACAGCTATTTCCGGGGTGCCAGGTTGAATATACCAATTACGGAACTGTTTCAGATCCAGCCCGCTACCGGCTTCAATTGCTGAGACAAATTCTTCGGTAGTGACAGCCTGACCATCATGACGATCAAAGTAGATGTCCATGCCTTTTCGGAATCCTTCAGGACCAGCAAGGGTGTGCATCATTCGGATGATCTCTGCCCCTTTTTCATAGACGGTGGCCGTGTAGAAATTATTGATCTCGACATAGCTTTGCGGCTGGATCGGATGGGCGAGGGGGCCAGCATCTTCAGGGAATTGCGCCGCGCGAAGACGTTGCACATCATCAATGCGTTTAACTGCAGCGGAGTTCATATCAGCAGAAAACTGTTGATCCCGAAAGACGGTAAGGCCTTCTTTTAACGTCAGCTGGAACCAGTCACGGCAAGTGATGCGGTTGCCTGTCCAGTTATGAAAATATTCGTGTGCGATAACACTTTCGATCCCATCGAAGTCAGTGTCTGTTGCAGTTTGCGAAGATGCCAACACATATTTTGAGTTGAAGATGTTGAGGCCTTTATTTTCCATTGCCCCCATGTTGAAGTCACCCACCGCGACAATCATGAAGACATCCAGATCGTATTCGCGACCATATTTCTCTTCATCCCATTTCATTGATTTTTTCAATGAGGTCATGGCGTGATCGCATTTGTCTTCATTGCCTAGCTCAATAAAGATCTGCAAAGCAACTTTGCGCCCGCTTGCTGTGACAAATTCATCCTCAACACAGGCAAGTTTACCCGCAACCAGTGCAAACAGATAGGCGGGTTTTGGGTGGGGATCCTCCCAGACTTTTTTAACGCGACCATCTTCGAGTTTGGTGTCGCTTACCAGGTTGCCATTAGAGAGCATGACCGGATATTCCATACCGTCCCCAATGATGGAGGTGGTAAAACGGGCCATCACATCTGGTCGATCCAGATAATAAGTAATTTTCCGGAACCCTTCAGCTTCACATTGGGTGCAGAAATTACCACTGGATTTGTAGAGGCCTTCCAAAGCCGTGTTTTCCTGTGGCTTGATCTCCGTCACAATGGTGGCCTTAAATTCATCCGAAGGAGCAATAAAGGTAAGGTCTTTGTCCGTTAGAGTGTAATTAGATTTGGAAAGCACTGCGCCATCCAGAAATACTGATTTCAAAACCAGCGCTTCACCATTTAATCGAACCTGATCCGTTGCGTCAGTTTGTCTTTTAAAAGATAGTTCTGACGTGACAACGGTGACGTCTTCGGCCAACTCAAATGTCAGGTTGACTTCGGTGATTGTAAAAGGTGTTGGTGCGTAATCTTTAAGGTGAATTGTAGCAGGTTTTGTCACGTAAGATCCCCGTTAATGAGTGAGCCTTTAAGATAACCGCAGCATTTTTTGGATCAAGTCATACATCACTGAAAAGTGGTGATTGCAGTTACTTCTTGCATTGAAGCACTTTCTAAATATAACTCATTCTTTCGGTTGTGTTGAAAACTTGGAAAATGCCCAACCGACTTACCAAATTTATTAGCGAACTTTTTGAGGAAACTGTCATGTTTAGAGGATCTATCACTGCACTTGTCACACCATTTACAGGTGAGAGTGTGGATGAAAAGAAATTCCAATCCTTTGTAGACTGGCAGATAAAGAGCGGCACCAAGGGGTTGGTGCCCGTGGGGACAACTGGTGAGTCTCCGACCCTCAGTCACCCGGAACACGACCGTGTCGTTGAGCTGTGCATTGAAGCTGCAGAAGGCCGTGTGCCTGTTATGGCTGGTGCCGGTTCTAACAACACAGCGGAAGCTATTCGTCTTAGCCAGCAGGCGCAGAAAGCTGGCGCTGATGCGGTTCTTATCGCAATGCCATATTACAACAAACCTAGTCAGGAAGGCATGTATGCGCATTTCGAGAAATTGAACAACTCGGTTGATATCCCAATCTATATCTACAATATCCCAGGTCGTTCCATCGTGGATATGAGCCCTGAGACAATGGGTGAGCTTGCTAAACTGAAAAACATCGTGGGTGTAAAAGACGCAACAGGTGATGTTGGCCGGGTATCTTTACAGCGTCATTTCTGCGGAACTGACTTCATCCAGCTTTCTGGTGAAGATGCAACTGCTATTGGCTTTAACGCCCATGGTGGTCACGGATGTATTTCTGTAACGTCTAACGTTGCACCGCAATTGGTATCTGATATGCAGGAAGCAAGTTTGGCTGGCGACCGTGATGCTGCTGTTGCTATTCAGGATAAACTGATCCCATTGCATACAGCGTTGTTCAAATTCCCAAGCCCGGCGCCTGTGAAATACGCGTTGTCTTTGATCGGAAAATGCGAGCCCACACTTCGTTTGCCGTTGGTTGAGTGCCCGGACCACATCAAGAGTGGTGTTGAAGAAGCTATGCGTTATGCAGGGCTGATCGACTAAACCCTTTTAGGTAAATATAAAATGTCTTCCAAGACAATTGCCGAAAATAGAAAAGCCCGTTTCAATTACTTCATTGATGAAGATTTTGAAGCGGGCATTATGCTGCTTGGGACGGAGGTCAAAAGCCTTCGCGCCGGAGGGGCGAATATTCAAGAGTCTTACGCGTCTTTTGAAAATGACGGTTTGTATCTGGTGAACGCGCATATTGCCGAATATGACTATGGTAATCGGTTTAATCATGATCCGCGTCGGCCGCGAAAACTGTTGATGCATAAAAAAGAATTGGCGAGGCTGCATGCGCAATTGCAACGTGCAGGTAAAACACTGGTTCCATTGTCTTTGTATTTCAACGAACGCGGCAAGGTGAAGGTTAAGCTAGGGCTTGCTTCAGGTAAGAAGAAGCACGACAAACGTGAGACACAAAAAGATCGGGATTGGGGCCGCGAAAAGCAAAGATTGCTTAAAAACGGGTAATCTAATGAAGGGTCTGTGTTGACGCAGGTTCTTCAGCGTGCAGGTTTTGTGATTGCTGAAACTCAACACCTAAAGTGTTATCTTTGGTCCACACCACTTCCCCGGTAATATCCTTTTCATCCAACGCTGAACTTCTCAACGTGATAATCGTTCCCACAGGTACATCAAGTTGCAACCATACTCTTGCGCCGCCCTCACTTATGTCGAGCATGTTGCCATTATAGCGACGTTTATCAAGCAACACAGATGCAGGGGAGTTTACAACAAGTCGATTGTGTTTCCTGTTCAAAAACTGTTTTAGTTCCAGATCATAGCTTACGCCTAAACTTTCAGCTGGAAGAGAAGCCAAGGCTTTAGGGGCATAGTCTGCATCAGCTTGTTGTTTTTTGAAGACTGTATGATGGATCTTCTCAGAACCAGCAAGCTGTTTACGGGCAAAATGAGTTTCTGCATGACCGGGTCTTCTGTGCCTTTGGGAAGGCTCTTTTTGTGGCGGTGCCATAGTTCCCATCGGATCAGGCGAGGTTATTTCTTCAACCTTCTCTGGGTCGAACTCCAAGCCATGTGTTTGTGCTTTGCTGATCATCCATCTGAGGGCAATGTCGGATAATCTGCAATCTCTGCGACCACCTGTAATATTTTGATGACGCCCGGCAAACCATACCTGTTCAACTACACTGCTGCGATTACTTTGCACGCCAGTCCAAATATGAGGCGCTTTGTGCCTGCAATCTTCATCGAGAGACAATGCGTGATAAGCACTTTTGATATTTTGGCTGATGGTATTATCAAGGCGATCCAACCATAGTCTGGAAAGGTGCTTCATCACGCGATTGGGCACCCCTTTGTGCCCAACAATATCCCAACATCCCAGCATGTGGATGGGAACTTGTTGTGATGAAAAAGCGACCCGCACTGCTTGCCCAGAGGGACCATTTCGAGACTGCTCATCCAGTTGGGCGTAAACATAAGCTTTTGAAATACTTTCCACTGAGCCAGCGCTAACCAAACCGGAAATGCTGATGAGTTCAGCAAGTTTATGCATCACATATCCACCGCGCCCGGCGCCAAACAGATATATCTCGTCACCTTGGATATAGTTTTGGATTAGAAACCGATAGGCTGACAGGACCTCTTTTCGGATACCTAAGCCCAAATGGCGGTTTAGAAGGGTGCGCAATCCAAATTTTGGACCATCTTCCTGAATAAAGGAGATCTGATCAACACCACCAAGTGTCTCTGGCAACAGGCACTGGCTCGCCAGTGACGCATTGCCGGGGACATTGCGCTGCTTGCTTCTGCTCTGCGGTGGTATCCAGCTACAGTCATTAAAAATGACAAGTTTTCTGCTCAATCTTGATCTCCAGATTTTCCACCCGTTACAATTCAAGACATCAACTAGATCTTAGAATGTATCAGGCGATACCAATATATTAACATGTTCTTATTTTACGCGCTCAGTGCTTAAAATTATATGAAAATGTTAACAATTAGGTAACTTCTGGCGGGAAAAAGGAAATTGACAGAAATCAATTAAAAATCAGATATTTAAGCTGGTTCTCGCATGGGGTTGGCAAGGTCTACTTCGTTTTCATCCTGCTCTATACGACCCACAATATTATCCAGATTCTGTAGATCAATGAAGAAGTCGGCCTGTCGGCGCAACTCATCTGCTATCATTGGTGGGTTGGTTTTAACAGTGCTAACGACTGTGACGCGGGTTCCTTTTCTTTGTACCGCTTCAACCAATCTTCTGAAGTCTCCATCCCCGGAAAACAGGACGGCATGGTCTATGTGATCACTAAGTTCCATCATGTCGATGGCAAGCTCAATGTCCATATTCCCTTTAATTTTGCGCCTGCCAGTTGGGTCCGTAAATTCCTTAATCGGCTTTGTCACCATGGTGAAACCGTTGTAATCCAGCCAATCCACCAAAGGACGGATCGGAGAATATTCCTGATCTTCCAAAAGGGCAGTGTAGTAGAACGCACGAACAAGTCGTCCTTGGCTTGAAAATTCTTCGAGTAATTTCTTGTAATCTATATCCACGCCTAAGGAGCGGGCAGAGGCATATAGATTAGACCCATCAATAAAAAGGGCAATTTTCTCTTCTGAATAAAATGTCATGATGTACCAATTATTGATTAAATTAATTATTGTTTGAGGTCCCACAACTTGGCTTTTAACAGATTGAAAAAATCTAAACCAGAGCAGATTTCGTATTTGAGTATAAACAATATTGCATGAATGGAGTGTGCTCTGTAGTCTGCGTGCTTTTTTCGGAGACGGCTGATGATCTTTATCGGGATGGGGGCGAATTTAACGCATCCGATCTATGGAGAGCCTGTAGAAACATTGCGCGCGGCCCTAGACGTGTTTGCCGCACATGGTCTAAAGGTTGTTCGCCGTTCTCAATGGTATAAAAGTGCACCCGTTCCTATGTCTGATCAGCCGTGGTTTGTAAATGCTGTTGTTGAAATAGAAACTGTATTGTCGGCGGAAGAAGTCCTTCAGCATTTGCACGCGATTGAAAAAGAGTTCGGGCGTGTCCGTGAAATCAAATGGGAAGCACGGGTTTTGGATCTGGATCTTCTGGATTTTCACGGGAAATCATCACCTAACAAAGTTCAGGAAGAGGGAGGAGTTTATCCTCATCCCTACATGCATGAACGTTCCTTTGTCCTCGTACCTTTAAAAGAACTGGAACCCAACTGGCAGCACCCGATTCTTAAGCAAGGCGTTGATGACTTTTTGAAAGAGCTGAACACACAAGTTTTGCAGCCATTTTCGTAAAATAACATCATTCAGACTGGATTGATGCGAAATACTTCCTTTTTGAACTGCTTTGCGCGACTTTTTCTTGATTCTGAAAAAGGTTCCGCATATGAAGAGGGGCTAATCCCATATTAACCGGAGTATTTTTATGGCTCGCGTCACCGTTGAAGATTGCGTTGATAAAGTTCCTAACCGTTTTGAGCTTGTTTTGCTTGCCGCCCGTCGTGCACGCGGAATCTCAGCGGGTTCCATGCTCACCGTCGATCGTGACAATGATAAAAACCCGGTTGTTGCTTTGCGTGAAATTGCAGACAACACCATTGATCTGACAGATCTGAAAGACAACCTTGTCGGTACTTTGCAGCGCCGCGTTGAGGTTGATGAACCTGAAGAAGACAACATGGCAGCATTGATGAGCTCTAGTTCTGAGTGGGCTGGCGTTGTTCAGGAAGAAGCTCCTGCTGAGACTTTCTCCGCGACAGAAGTTGGCGCGACAGATGGCGTAGCACCTGCTGCAGATAAATCAGAAGATCCGTTCGCATAAACACTGCAACAGATTTTAAAATATCAAGGCCACTGATCTTAAATGAAATGTCAGTGGCCTTTTTTTGTGTATACTTGCTTCTTTTATCTTCAGATGTTCCTTCCAGGTCTGTAAATGTTACGCCAATTTGAGCTTGTAGAACGAGTTTTAAGTTATGACCCTCAGGCGGATGAGGGGCTTTTGAACCGCGCATATGTGTATACTGTGAAGGCGCACGGTGCCCAGAAGCGTGCTTCGGGCGACCCGTATTTCTCTCACCCAGTTGAAGTCGCCGGCATTCTGACAGAGCTTAAGTTGGATATGGCGACAATTATTACGGGGCTTCTTCATGATACAATTGAAGATACAGTCGCAACCCCGGAAGAGATTGAAGAAGAATTCGGGAGCGAGATAGCTGTTCTGGTGGACGGCGTCACTAAACTGTCCCAGTTGGAACTTCAATCTGATCGCACTAAACAGGCGGAGAATTTCTCCAAGCTCCTGCTGGCCATGTCAAATGACATCCGCGTGCTTTTGGTGAAACTTGCAGATCGCCTCCACAATATGCGCACCCTTCATTTTATCAAGAAGCCGGAAAAGCGGTTGCGTATCGCGACCGAAACGATGGAGATTTATGCGCCTCTGGCAGAGAGAATTGGTATCCAAAACTTCCGCGATGAATTGGAAGATCTCGCCTTTGTGGAGCTTAATGAGGAAGCGCGTAAATCAATCATGCGCCGCCTTGAATATCTTAGAGAAGAAGATGAGGATCTTGTAACCCGTATTGTAAAGGATCTGCAATCTGATCTGGCCGAGGCGGGGATAACTGCTGAAATTTCAGGCCGCGAAAAGCGCCCATATTCCATCTGGCGCAAGATGGAGCAGAAGAATGTCACTTTTGAACAACTTTCAGATATTATCGCTTTCCGCATTATCGTCAGTTCTGTTGAAGAATGCTACCATGCCCTTGGTATCATGCACGCCAAATACTCAATGGTTCCTGGGCGCTTCAAAGACTATATTTCGACACCAAAACGCAATAATTATCAGTCCATTCATACAACCATTTTCGGACCGGAGCGGCAACGGATTGAGGTGCAAATCCGCACGCGCCAAATGCATGAAACCAACGAATATGGCGTGGCGGCCCACTGGCAGTATAAACAGCAGATTGGAGCTCCTCTTAATGAAGGACAGCAGTATCGATGGCTCCGTGAGCTGCTGGAGATTTTGGAAGAAGCCTCCGATCCAGATGAGTTTTTGGAACATACAAAGCTCAATATGTACCAGGATCAGGTTTTCTGTTTCACACCCAAAGGGGATCTGATTTCGCTGCCTGCGGGAAGTAGCCCAGTTGACTTTGCCTACGCTGTTCATACACGGGTAGGGGATACCTGTGTAGGGGCCAAGGTGAACAAGCGAATGACACCTCTTCGCTCAGTCCTCAAGAACGGGGATCAGGTGGAAATCCTGCGTTCCAAGAATCAGACACCTTCTCCGACATGGGAGAGTTTTGTTGTCAGCGGTAAAGCCCGTTCTGCCATTCGCCGTTTTATTAGGCAGCAACAGCGTCATCAATATGTTGAACTTGGTCAGTCCATTGCGGAAAAAGCTTTCAGAAACTTCAGTAAGCCTTACGCTGAGAAAGCGCTCGCTCCGGCCATAAAATACTGGGATCTGGATACAGTTGAAGACCTGTATTGTTCATTGGGCGATGGAACCCATACCAGTCGGCAACTTCTTGAGATAATTTTTCCGGGCGAAAAGGAAAGCCAGGAAAATGAAAATGTTGTTCCGATTACCCGCGGAAAATCAGATCGGAAAAAAACACGTGGTGCGGCGGTTCCCATCAGGGGGCTTATTCCGGGAATGGCCATGCATTTTGCCGGTTGTTGTCACCCGTTGCCGGGCGATCGGATTGTTGGGATTGTGACAACCGGGAAAGGGGTTACAATCCATACAATCGACTGTGATACATTGGAGCAATTTGCCGAAGTGCCTGAGCGGTGGCTGGATGTAGCTTGGGAAACTGAGAGTGAAACCCAGCATGTTCAGGTGGGTCGGATCAATGTTGTGATGGCGAATGAACCTGGTGCACTTTCAAGCGTGACTTCATCTATCGCTGCAAATAATGGCAACATCACCAACCTAGTTATCTCAAATCGAACTCAAGAGTTTTTTGAGATGCGTGTGGATATCGAAGTAAGAGATGTGAAACATCTTACCAATATAATAGCAGCCTTGAGGGCTGACCCAGTTATCAGTTCCGTTGAACGGGCTGGTGGATAAGTTAAGAGATAAGACAATGACTCCAGATGAAGTACTGACACATTTCCGGGAAACTGATGCTCTTCTTGAAGGGCATTTTCTTCTTAGTTCAGGTTTACATTCCGACCGTTATCTTCAGTGCGCTAAGGTGTTAATGCATCCGGAACGCGCTGCATCGCTTTGTGCTGCACTGGCTGCCAAGGTGAAGGATGGACTTGGCGAGGACAGTGTTGATTACGTCGTGGCACCTGCCATGGGCGGGGTGATCGTCGGTTACGAAATGGCACGACAACTCGGCGTTCCCGGCATGTTTACTGAACGTGTGAATGGTGTGTTCGAGTTTCGTCGGGGGTTTGAATTGCCAAAGGGTGCGCGGGTGATCATGTCCGAAGATATCGTCACTACCGGGAAGTCCAGCATTGAATGTATTAAGGTTATTAATGCCGCTGGCGGGAATGTCGTTGGGGCGACATGTCTGATCGACCGGTCTAACGGAACTGCAGACGTTGGTGTTCCGCTCTTCTCCTTGATGCAATTGGAAGTAAAAACTTACGATCCGGATAATTTACCTACGCAT
Source organism: Sneathiella sp. P13V-1 (assembly GCF_015143595.1). Lineage (NCBI taxonomy): Bacteria > Pseudomonadati > Pseudomonadota > Alphaproteobacteria > Sneathiellales > Sneathiellaceae > Sneathiella > Sneathiella sp. P13V-1. The sequence continues at coordinate 81,690 of NZ_WYEU01000004.1, forward strand.
TTGCAGGGAACTGAAGCCATCAAACCGGGTAGCCGCAATCTGAAATAGGCAAAAGTTTATGTTCCAGCGTAGAGAGAAACCATCCCGGTCAAAGCGGGTGAAAGATTTTTTCTGGCCTTCTATAGGCTTTAGGCGTTCGTCAAAATATGTCGGACTTCGTTTAGCGCGCTTGCCTGGAACGCCTTATTCTCTCGCAGCTGGTTTTGCGTGTGGGGCAGCTGTCTCCTTTACACCATTTGTTGGTTTGCATTTTGTAATCTCTGCGATTGTCGCCTGGATGATGCGGGCCAACATTATTGCGTCTGCCATTGGCACTGTTGTTGGGAACCCGTGGACATTCCCTTTTATCTGGGCCGCCACATACCACACCGGGGAGTGGATACTCGGCCGGGAAGGTGGGGAGCATGGGGACGTTTCTGGGGATACCTTAAAAGGGTTCTTCCAAGGGTTTTATGAAGATGGTTGGGGAAGTGTTGCGCAACTTTTCAGTGACGTCATGCTGCCGATGCTAGTGGGCTCTCTTCCCTTCTTTGTTGTTGTGTGGTTTATTTTCTTTTATCCGCTTAAAGTTCTTATCCGTAATTTCCATCTGACACGCGCTGAAGCCAGAATGAATGGCCGAAACGGTGATGGTGAGATTGAAGAAGACGAGATCAGAAAAACCAGTTCAGGGGAATGATATGCAGCATCTGCGCTTGGGTGTAAATATTGATCATGTCGCAACTATTCGCAATGCGCGCGGGGGGATCCACCCTGATCCATTACGCGCGGCCAAGATAGCCGAAGAGGCGGGTGCGGACGGTATTACGGCCCATTTGCGTGAAGATCGCCGGCATATTGCGGATTACGATATCAAGCTGCTTTCAGAAAATCTGACGATCCCATTGAATTTTGAGATGGCGGCAACAGAAGAAATGCTGGAGATCGCTTTGGCACATAAGCCGCACGCGGCCTGTCTTGTTCCTGAAAAGCGGGAAGAACGGACAACAGAAGGTGGCCTTGATGTTTTGGGCGGCCAAAATTCTTTGCAGAAATACGTCTCAGAGCTCAAAAATTCTGACATCCGGGTGTCCTTGTTTGTTGAGCCTGATCCACGTCAACTGGAAGCAGCCGCGCGACTTGGGGCGGATATCGTGGAACTGCATGTGGGACCTTATTGCGACGCAGAGACGCCCGAAGAGCGGGATCAACATTTCAAGAGAATTCTTGCAGCAGCAAAAGCCGCTGAGGAATTTAATCTTGAATGTCACGCGGGACATGGTTTGACATATGAAACAGTTGAACCTGTAGCTGCTATTCCAAGTATCGTTGAGTTGAATATTGGTCATTTTCTGATCGGCGAGGCCATTTTTGTTGGGCTTGATACTTCGATCAAGGAAATGCGCCGGCGAATGGATATTGGCCGGGCAAAAGCGGTGGAGCAGAGCGTGTGATTATCGGATTTGGAAACGATATCATTGATATTCGCCGGATCGAAAATACATTGAATCGGTTCGGTGATCGTTTCGTGAACCGTATTTATACGGAATTGGAAATAACCAAAGCAGAACGTCGTTATAACCGCGTAGAAACTTACGCCAAGCGATATGCCGCAAAAGAGGCATGCTCTAAGGCGCTGGGAACAGGGTTTCGCAAAGGTGTATTTTGGAAGGATATGGGAGTTATCAACCTTCCAACCGGCCAGCCAACCATGAAATTGACAGGCGGGGCCCTGTTAAGGTTGCAGGAAATTACGCCTGTTGGTATGGAGGCATTCATACATTTAACAATTACGGATGAGCCTCCGCAGGCGCAAGCTGTAGTTTTGATTGAAGCCCGCCCGTTGGCAGGCTGAAACATTGAATAGCATTTCCGCGAATGCGGACTGAGAATAGTTAGGCGATCAAGTATGACGGATAAAACAGAAGAAAAAGAAGAAGGCGGACTATGGGAAACCGTCAAGACCATTATTTATGCGGTCTTGATTGCGGTTGTGATCCGAACCTTCTTTTTTGAACCTTTCAAGATTCCGTCTGAATCCATGCTCTCGACGTTGAAGATTGGGGATTACCTGTTCGTTTCAAAATACTCCTACGGATATAGCAGGCATTCTTTCCCGTTTAGTGCAGCCCCAATTGATGGACGTATAATGGAAGCCCTACCGGAGCGTGGGGATGTGGCTGTTTTTAAGAAACCGGTTGGCGAGCCAATTGATTATATTAAGCGCATTATTGGATTGCCAGGTGATACCATTCAAATGAAGAATGGTGCACTTTATCTGAACGGTCAGGCCGTCAAGCGGGAACGCATTGAAGATTACGTCGATCGGGATCCACGCGGAAATGTCCGAAGAATTGTGCAATACAGAGAAACACTTCCAAACGGAAAATCCTACCTGACTTTGGATATGCGCCGAGGGGGATCTGGTGATGATACCGATTTGTACACGGTTCCAGAAGGACATGTATTTGGCATGGGGGACAACCGTGATAACTCTACAGATAGCCGCTATCTCACGCAAGTCGGCTATATCCCTATTGAAAATCTGGTGGGTCGGGCTGAGTTCCTGTTCTTCTCAATCGATGGCGACACAGCGATTTGGGAAGTTTGGAAATTACCGTTCGCTGCACGTTGGGAACGTGTCTTTTCATCATTGAGATAAACATGTCAGAGATACAAAATCTAGCTGAGTTGATGAAACTCCTTGGACATCAGTTCAAGGATGCCTCTTTGCTGGAAGAAGCGATTACTCATACGTCTCTGACAAAAGGACGACGACGTCAATTGGCGGATGCCGATTATGAACGGATGGAGTTTCTTGGAGATCGCGTGTTGGGTCTGGTGATCGCAGAAGAACTGTTTTCCCGCTATCCTGATGCAGAAGCGGGTCAACTTTCCAGGCGCTTTAACTCTCAAGTTCAGCGGGATACGTTGGCTGAAATAGCGGAAGATCTTGGGCTCCATAAGTTTATCAGGGTCTCACCAGAGCTAAAACGGTTGGGCGGAGAGAAAAATCCGTCATTATTAGAAGATTGTATGGAAGCTGTGATTGCTGCGCTCTATTTAGATGGAGGGATGGTCGCGGCCAAGCGTTGTATAAAGGATCATTGGTGGTCCCGATTTGAAGAAAAGAATGCCGCTAAGAAAGATCCCAAATCCGCTTTGCAGGAATGGGCTGCTAAGCAGGGCAAGAAAACCCCGGAATATAGACTGGTTCAGGAAGCCGGGCCCGATCACAACAGAACTTTTACAATAGAAGTTCATGTAGAAGGTTGTGAGCCGACAGTGGCAAAAGGCCAGTCCAAACGCGCCGCGGAAAAGAAGGCGGCCGCGAAAATGCTGAAAGATAATTTAAATGAGTGAAGAAGTTCCAGAAATTGAAAAGACCCGCTGTGGGTATGTCACCTTGATAGGTGCCCCCAATGCCGGGAAATCAACGCTGCTCAATCAGTTGGTCGGCGCGAAAATTGCTATTGTCTCACCTAAGGTGCAGACAACACGTGCGCGGGTAACTGCTATTGCCGTTGAAGGTCAGTCACAGATTATTTTTGTAGACACTCCTGGTATTTTTGCGCCGTCTCGGCGCCTTGAAAAAGCGATGGTCAATGCCGCATGGGATGGTGTTCAGGATGCAGACGTTCTGGCGCTGATTATTGATGCAAACCGCGGTATCAGCAAAGATGTTGAGCGTATTATTGACGGTCTTAAGAAAGCCGAAGCTAAGGCGCATTTGATCCTTAATAAGATCGACATGATTAAACGCGAAAAACTGTTGGGCCTTGTTCAAGAGCTTACAGATCGTGGCATTTTTGAAGATGTTTTCATGATTTCTGCCCTGAACGGTGACGGTGTCGACCATTTGCGGCAAACCCTTGCAGGTCAGGTGCCAGAAGGACCTTGGTTATTCCCTGAGGACCAGTTGGCTACGGCACCTATGCGGAACCTTGCCGCAGAAGTCACGCGCGAGAAACTGTTCCTGCGCCTTAATCAGGAACTTCCATATTCACTGACGGTTGAAACAGAGAAATGGGAAGAGAGAAAAGACGGGTCGGTCAAAATTGATCAGGTTGTTTATGTCTCTCGCGCAAATCACAAACCTATTGTTCTTGGTAAAGGCGGTGCTACCATCAAGCAGATTGGTGCCATGGCCCGTGAGGAACTGGAAGAAATGATGGGATGCCGGGTGCATCTGTTCCTTTTTGTGAAAGTTCGGGAAAAGTGGTTAGATGATCCTGAACGCTATCAGGAGATGGGGTTGGAGTTTCCCAAAAACTAAGGGTATAAAAACACTGTGGGCGCGGTAATATAAACGGAGACATGATGATAGATTTATATTTCTGGCCCACACCTAATGGGTGGAAAGTTTCCATTCTATTAGAAGAACTGGGGGTCCCTTATAATCTAATCCCGGTGAACATTGGTAAAGGGGACCAGTTTGAGCCTGAGTTTCTGAAAATCTCTCCCAACAACCGTATGCCGGCGATTGTGGATCATGATCCTGTAGATGGTGGTGAACCGATCAGTATTTTTGAATCCGCGGCTATCATGACATACCTTGCCGATAAGTACGGCAGATTTATGCCGTCAGAGCTTCGCGCCAGAACGGAAGTCAACCAGTGGCTTTTCTGGCAAATGGGAGGCCTTGGGCCAATGGCGGGGCAGGCTCATCATTTCCGCCTCTATGCACCGGAGAAAATTCAATACGGGATTGATCGATACACAAATGAGGTCGTCAGACTATATGGTGTGATGGAGCGCCGTCTTGCTGACCGTGATTATTTGGCAGGTGACTACTCCATCGCTGACATGGCTGCGTTTCCCTGGGTTTCAAGGCATGAACGTCAAGGTCAGGACCTAAATGATTATCCCATATTAAAGCGTTGGTATGATTCCATTGCAGCACGTGACGCTGTGAAGCGGGGGCTGGCTGTGGGGGCTGATCTGCCACAGGTAACAAGCCTGAAATCGGACGAAAGTAAAAAAATACTATTTGGACATAACAACAAGTAAAGCCATTGAATAAAATGGATTTTTAGGGAGCTTTTCAGCTCCCTTTTTTATTGAAAAATGTCAGCCCTCTAAAATTCCTGAATTGGAAACCTATTATTAATAATTACTCATACATCATAAAATTATGAATGGGCGGAAAAGAGCTCAGGAGTTTGATTTTATCTGTTCGCTACTAAATGGAGGAGGATATCATGGCTGAACTGGATAAAGAGTATCTATCTCGATTAGAAAATCGCGCAGAAAGAGGCTCACCTGAAGATCAATACCGCACCGGTATTGCATTCGCAATCGGTGATGGTGTCCCTATCGATCTTGTAACAGCTCATAAATGGCTTAATCTTGCTGCGATGAATGGAGTATCGGAAGCACGTGAAAGTCGCGCAGAAATTTCTCAGGATATGTCTCCAGCAGAAATTGCCGCAGCCCAGAAACTTGCACGGGAATGGTATCTAACTCACTAAGACGCCATCGTCTTGTTAATTAGATATGTACGATCTTCAGGGAAAATGATTTCGAACTGTGTTCCAGCGTCTGGTTCGCTTTCCACTGTGACTGTCGCGCCGTGAGCATCTGCAAACCTCTTGACCATTGTCAGGCCAAGTCCCGTCCCTTCGCACTGTAGGTTTTGGGCGATCTGACTTCTTTGGAACGGGGTGTACAGGTTGGGGAAGAATTCTTTTTCGATTCCAACGCCGTTATCACATACCCGCAGGACACAACATCCTTCCTCAAGTTTACATTCTAATTTTACCCGGCTGTTGTTCGGTGAAAATTTCATAGCGTTTCCCAGCAGATTGATAACAATCTGCTTCAGGCGAATTTGGTCGCCATACACAACAAGATTAGCAGGTTCGACGTCCAGATCTATCTGGATATTCTTTTCCTTGGATCTTGTGTAGCTCAGCGCCTGACAGGATTGTAGAAGAGGCCAGATATCAACCTTCTGTTCGTCCAGGACAATATCGCCAGTCTCAATCTTCGCCAGATCGAGTACTTCATTGATTAAGGACAGAAGATGCTCACCCGCATTTTGGATGTCTTCAGCATATTCCCCATATCTTTCGTCACTATGTGCACCATAAACCGCTGAAGAGAGGAGGGAAGAAAAACCGATAATCGCGTTAAGTGGCGTCCTAAGTTCGTGGCTCATATTCGCCATAAACTCTGATTTTGCCCGGTTTGCGTATTCTGCGCGCTCTTTAGCTTCCAAAAGCTGGGCTTCATTGTTTTTGATATCGGTAATATCACTTTGAACGGATACAAAGCCCCCGTTGGATAAAGGACGATCAGTCGTTTTTATCCAACGACCATCCTTCATGTTTACGGTGAAAGAGCCCTGTAGTTCTTCGCGATATTTTCTTTTGCGTTCGAGATATTCTTCACCGGAGCCATATTCGTCACCGACAACTACATTGCCATTGCGGATGTCAATTTCACCCAGTTCCCGATAGTGCGTGCCGGGTTTGGCTTCTTCTTCCGTATATCCATAAAGTTGAAGGAATTTGCTATTGCATGTAACCAGATAGCCGTTTTTGTCATAAACAACAAAAGCCTCGGAAATGTTTTCCAACGCATCCAGCAGCAATTCAGAATTTTCAGGTGAATTGTGCATTCTGTTGCTGACCCCCCTCAGCAGAGAACTAAATGGCTTAAATAAAAATGATTTTACGTTTCAATTCATGACTAAATATAAGGATATTCTTAGTTATAAAATATTAACAGAGTCTTAATTCAAACCTCTTATTGTAGTTAATAAAAAATTAAAAACTATCTTTGGTAGAATGGTTTGGGGATAACTTTTCGGATCACCACTAAGTTTACGAGTAAAATCAAATGGCTTGTTCTGTGGATAACTTTTTGGCTCCATATTCAAAATAAACTCTTTGACATAGGGGGAAAATCTGCCATATTGCGCGCCGACGGTGAAGTGGCCGAGTGGCTGAAGGCGCTCCCCTGCTAAGGGAGTATGGGGTCAACGCTCCATCGTGGGTTCGAATCCCACCTTCACCGCCATTTCCTTTTCTGGCCAAAATTATCATTAAAAACATATAGTATAATGATTAATGGTTTTTGCTTCCCCATACGCTTACCCCACACGTTTGATAAATGTGCCTTATGTTAATAAGAGTACATCACTGCTATTCCATATTGGTGAGGTGTGTGAATCAAAATCATCAAGATAATCAACGCCAAGTTAATGTGATATTGGTGGGGAAACATGATGATTTTGACGTCAGATAAATACCTAAAGAAGGAGCTTTGAAGGGCAAGTCAATGCAAGTTTAGACGGGTGCATTGTAATTATTGGATGCCAAAACTCTCAAAAACCTTAAGTAGTTTCCTTGCTTATCATCCATCGCATGTATCAGTTTTAATATCAAATTGCATGCAAATCACAAGCACTAAGTAGAGGTGTGAGCTCGTCTAATCTAAGTTGTTTGTCACTGAAAAAATGATGAGTGAAATCACAACTTTCATAGTAGAGCACATTGAGTGATGGAATAGCCAAAACGAAGCGCTCCCAATCTCTTGTTCTATAATCTTTAGGGATTAATACGTGCTCACGTGCGGATTCAGATGTGAACTTTTTAAAGGAAACCTTGTCATGTTTTTGCCCTTTCAATTTCACCAAATAACTTTCGTGTTTGGAAGTCAGCAAACATGCAAACTTGTGTAGCTTCATGTTATGATCGTGCTGAGTTAGGTCATCAACATTAGCCAGCATGGCAATGGCTTCATCTCCCCTTAGGCAGTGATCGAAGACCGACACTGACAATAAAGACTTAAGTCCTGCCTGTTCAATCGTAGAGCAATGACAACCCATCCAATGGTCTACTGCATCAAACGTCCCTCGAAATTGTGACAATAGTTTCTTTTGCTGACTTTTGGGGACGCTAATGAAACGTCTATTGAGCATCATCTATTTCCCCACTAGGAAGATGTTTCGTACGAAACTGAACACATTAAATAAGGCAGAGATATATGCGGTCATGCGATTATTATAAATGAGTATATTCCACTATAGTATATGGTTTCGTTTAGTCTAGGTGTATTCGCACTCAATAAGCGCGACCCCTGTGTTGCCAGCTGGTTACTCTTTGTTGCTTGAGAGACGCATGAAGGGAAGCTGAAGGGATAAAGCGCCTCCTTCAGCAAATTGTCCTATCAGGCGGTTTGGCGGTTTTCTTCACCTGCAGGGTAGGAACGGGTTTCGCCGCCGACGGAGCGGGTATAAACAAGAATACTGTCTTCCACTGTGTCAATGATTGCGATGTCAGGGCATTCATCCACAAAACCAAGATTGGCGGGCGTGAAATTAAGGGCAACCTGATGGTTGAAACCGCGCTGGATATGGAAGGGAACGCCTTTACAACCACCTGAGATAGGGCGGTGAACATGACCAAAGATCATCAGATCAGGAAGGCGGTGGTCTAAAATCTCCCAAAGGGCTTCGCGATCGGCAAGGGGAATAGTGTCCATGGCAGGCAATCCCAGAAGAAATGCGGGGTGGTGATTGGCGAGGACGATCTTTTTGTCCTTCGGTGCCGCCGCGAGTTGATTGTCGAGCCAACGCAGTCGTGTTTGGCACAATCGGCCAATATGATCCCCAGGCACGTCGTTCAAGCTGTCCAGACAGATCACCCGCATATCACTGCTGTCCAAGGTATATTGAATAAAACCGCCTTCGATAACAGGCGTATCTGGAAAAACTTCCAAGAAGGGTTTGCGGCTATCGTGATTTCCCATCACCAGATGAACAGGGATTTCGCATTGGCTCAAGGTTTCTTTTAACGCCAGATAGGCGTCCTTTTCCCCGTAATGCGCAAGGTCACCCGTAGCGATCACAAAGTCGGAATTAGCATAATCCTTATTGATCATATCAATGCCGGTGGAAAGCCGTTCAGCCGGGCACATATCATAAAGACGCTGGCCTTTGGGGACAAAGTGGGTGTCGGTGATTTGGATAAAACTCATGGAAGAAAACCGCTTGATGTTAAAGGTAGGAAAGAAGGTAAAGGGGCGGCGTACCGCCCCTTAAGAGATGTGTTTAGGAGTTTGGCTTTGGAAGCAGTTCAGTTACTTCCTCAACAAGTTCTTCCTGCAGATCTTTCATGTTTTCTTTGTCACCAACAACGATGCCTTCGATGCCATCGTAAATGACCTGAGTGACGGCGAGACCGTTGTCACCTGGATATGCAACCCAATCACGAAGAAGTGGCAGCTGACGAACGGCTGTTTCTTTGTTTGGATTACGCTTGTAGAAGTCAGCGAGGATGATTTCGTTGGCTGCTTTATTTGGTGGCATGTAGCCAGTTGTTTCCGCAACAGCGGCAGCACCAACACCGGACGTGATGAATTTCAGGAATTTCCAGGAAGCTTCAAGGCGGGCAGGGTCTTTAGACGCAGAAACCAACATTGCCGCGTTACCACCAGCCGGCAGACCCATTGGTTTGCCATTGATGCCTGGGAATTCATTTGTTTTCAGTTCAAAGTCACCTTTGGAACGTTCTACGGCACCCAATGCAGAAGTTGACCAGAACATCATGCCAATTTCACCGGCAGAGAAGGACGCAAGAGCTTCTTTCCAGGATAGATTTTTCATTTCACAACCGCGGAAGATTTTCTTCATGGTTTCAAGGGCAACGAGACCTTCTTTGTCATGGAAATTAACCTGACCATTTTTCAAGATAGGCTCATCCTGTGACCACATCAGGGCTTGCATGAACCAGTTACCTGTGATGTTCCAACCCCAGAAAATCGGGTTCTTTACGCCATTGGCTTTCATCTTCTGGCACATATCGACAACTTCTTTCCAAGTTTTTGGAAGCTCAGTTGTGCCGGATTTTTTCACCAGATCCATGTTGTAATAACCGACAGGCAGGGATACGGAGAATGGCAAGCCGTATACATCTTTACCAAAAGTAGAGAGGGACAGCATGGCTTGGTGATAACCGTCTTTTGCAAAGTTCTGTTCTTTTGCGATGAACGGCTCAAGCGATTTTGCAATGCCTTTTTCAACAAGAATTGCCTGGCGGTTGAGGCCCTGCATTGTGATGTCTGGAAGGTTGCCAGAGACGGCTTCGCGAAGCACGGTGTTTGTACCGTCTTCATAGCTTTCATATGTCGCGCGGAATTTTACATTGATGTCCGGATGCGCTTTTTTGAAGTCTTTCATGGTCTTTTCAAAAGTCACGTCGAAAAGATGGCTGTATGGGTAAGCAACTTCAATATCCACAGCCAAGGCGGGTGTAGCAAACCCGACAGCGGCAACAGCAATGGCAATAAGTCGTTTCATTTGACAACTCCAAGTTTCAAGTTGGGGTATAGGTTGGGTATCATTTGCCACTGCCAGTCCCCCGTTTCAGGCAGCGGTATTCTGTTGTTTCTATTTCATGCCAGTCAGAGTGATGCCTTCGATAAACCGGCGCTGAGCAAGCAAGAAGGCAACAACAAGCGGTGTCACGATGATCGTGGCGGTCGCCATCATGGGCCCCCAGTTCGACCCGTCAGCACCGCCCCTAAATTCCCGAAGGCCCAGCGGTGGTGTGTACAGGGATCTGTCCCCGGTGATCACAATCCTTGGCCAGAAATAGTCGTTCCAATGGGCCACGATTGAGAAGATCGCAAAAGCCAGAAGGGCAGGGATCGCGGTTGGTAACATGACCCGCCAGATAATTGAGAACTCACTCATTCCGTCCATGCGCGCCGCATCAATCAGATCATCTGGCACGGTCATAAAGAACTGCCGCATCAGGAAAATACCGAACACCGAGATGGTCCAGGGAATGATCAATGAGGCATATGTGTTAGTCAGACTAATCTCCGCGAGCATTATATAGATTGGCAAGCCGATGGCGTGCACAGGAACCAACAGGCAGAACAACACCATGTTAAAGATGGCATCCCGCCCCCAAAAACGAAGTTTTGACAGGGCATAGGCGCAAGGAAGGGCGATTACCACCTGAAGCAGGAAAATGGAGACCGTCACAATTACACCGTTCAGCAGATAGCGCATGAGGGGCGCTTTTTTCACGGCTTGTGTGTAGTTGAAGATAACCGGTGTTTCCTTGCAGGCTTCTTCTGGATTGCCAAGTTTGACGCAATATTGGTCAACCACCTGTTCTTGGGTCCCGAAGAAACCGCCTGTGTTGGTTTCAATTTCCTTTTGTGACTTCAGGGAGTAACTGACCATCACATAGAAGGGCAGGATGACGATCAGTGCACCCAATATAAGGGCCGCGTGTTTCCATGCCTCGCGGAAAGGTGTGCTGTTGCCGATCATGAGTAATGAACCTTTCTTTCCACAAGGTAACGTTGACCGAAGGTGAGGATCAGGACGAAAATCAAGAAAACAATAGTGATGGCGGAGCCCATACCCATAAGGTTCTGTTTGATGCCTTTTTCGTAGATGGCGAACATCATGACGAAGGTGCTTTTCGACGGGCCGCCTTGTGTGATGGCTTCAACCGTATCGAAAACCTGAAATGATCGAATGGTGGTTATGGTCACCACAAATACCGTGGTGGGGCCAAGCATCGGCCAGGTAACCAGGCGAAAACGATCCCATCCGTTTGTCGCGCCATCCATTTCTGCTGCGTGATATAGCTCCCTCGGGACAGAAGTGAGACCGGCCAGATAGAGAACCATGTTGAAGCCAAAGGCCTGCCAGATGCCAATAAAGGCGACCGTGCCCATGGTGTATTTCTTATCCCCGAACCAGAGCGGAAATTCTGTGCGGCAGCTGGTGCTGTACCAGCTTTCGGCCCCATTAACGAGCGGCACCCATCCGAAACTGAACACGGCTTCCATCCAGCCGCCGCAGCCATCGATCAGCGTCTTGTTGATGATGCCAATGGTTGGGTGAAGGGAAAACTCCCATACAATAGCCATAGCGAGCAAAGCAGCCATGACGGGTAGGAAATAGATGGTTTTGTAAATGTCGCCAAAGCGCTGAACAGAGTTAATCAGGAGAGCCGCTCCTAATCCCAATCCAATGGATAGGGGAACAACGATAAGCACGTAGGTGCCTGATGCGATTAGCATTTTCTGATAGGTGGATCGCTTTAACATCTTGGCATAGTTGTCAAAGCCAACCCAGTTGAAGCCAGAATTGCCAAGCGAATAATCTGTGAAGGACAAGAAAGCGGCGACGGCGACAGGAGCGATTAATATCAGGACCATCAAGATGATGGCGGGTGCCGTAAACCAGTAGCCTGCGAAACTGCGATGAGCGGCCATGATTTAAGCCTCCAGAAGCGCAATGCGCCGGTTATCTTCGCCAAACAAAAGGGCTTTGCCAGCTGCGATTTTCAAGAAGATATCTGCACCGATGGAGATGCTTGCCGCATCTTCGGGTGTGGCGCGGCTGACAATCCTTTGATCAGATCCGTTAATATGGCCATGGAGAAAAAAATCAGATCCCAGATTTTCTTTATGGGTGACCCGGAAAGGCAAATTAGCATTACTGCTTGTTGCTTCAATTGGATGGAAATGTTCCGGTCTTACGCCCACAAAAATTGATTTGTTTGTTGAGTTGGTGCGAGCTTCTAGGGGGGCGTTATGTACCTGAACGCGGCCATCACCACCAACTTTACCTGGCAGCATATTGATTTTTGGGCTTCCCACAAATTCAGCAACACGTCGATCAACCGGGTTTTTATAGATCTCGTCAGGGGCACCAAGCTGTAAGATCTCACCATCCATCATAACAGCCATACGGTCTGACATGGTGAGGGCTTCAGCCTGATCATGGGTGACATAAATGAAGGTGGTGCTGAGAGAGCGATGAAGTTCTGCAAGTTCTGCACGCATATGAACGCGCAGCGCCGCATCCAGATTTGAAAGCGGTTCATCCATCAAGAAAGCGGCGGGCTTTCGAACCATGGCGCGGCCCAATGCCACCCTTTGGCGTTGGCCACCAGACAATTGACCGGGTTTACGATCCAGAAGATGTTCAATTTTAAGGGTTTGGGAGACTTCTGATACGATCCGCGACTGACGTTTTAATTTCTCACCTCTGCCCGGAATAAACATCCCTGCAATGGGGAGGCGTTCCAAAAAGCTGAGATCCCGCAGTTTTAATGGCGTCTCCATATTCTGCTTTACACTCAGATGTGGATAGAGCGCGTAAGATTGAAACACCATGGCGAGGTCGCGATGGCTTGAACGGATGCCGTTCATACTTCTATCGCCAAGGATTACATCACCGCCTGATTGCCCTTCAAGCCCTGCAATGATCCGCAATAACGTGGACTTGCCGCACCCGGACGGGCCCACCAACGTGATAAATTCACCATCTGAGATATCTAGATTAATGCCTTTCAAGATCTCTAGATCGTCAAAGGACTTGGTGATGCTCTTTAAGGTAATGCCAGCCATCGTGTTCTCCTCGATGGCGGTGAACCTAAAAGTGATAATTTTCACCTTTGTGACATCTCAAGGTAATACTTATAGGGCACATAACGGCTACTATGGTTGAAACAAAATCGTCACTAACATCGTCACGAATGCGGGCACTTAACGCTGTCTTGGAAGAAGGCAGTTATTCAGCCGCGGCGCGGCAGTTGGGATTAACTCAGCCTGCTGTAAGTCAGTCCATTCAGGATCTTGAAAAAGCCTATAACGTTCAATTGTTTGAGAAACGTGGACGGTATCTCATTCCGACGAAATTCTGCCTCGAACTTGCGCCTGTTGTGGATCAGATCATTCGCCTTGAAGAAACTGCCGAGATGATGTTCAAGCGGGGTGAGGCGGTTGAAAAAGGTGTTCTTAGAATCAGCTTTGGAAATTTGATGCCCGGGCTTCAGATGATCAGTCGATTTCAAAAAAAATACCCTAAAATCCAGGTTCAGGCAGAATATGCCATTGCGTCAGACGCCTTAGATGCGGTTATGGAGAGCCGATCAGATATAGGGATTCTTCCAAATGTCCCTTCTGATGGCCGCTTTAAATCAAAAGTTTGTTTATCCCAAACCCTTGTTGCCTTGGTTCCCTTAGGGCATCCCTTGGCTTCACAGGAACAAGTTAGCTTGAAAGATCTGATATATGAAAAGCTGATTTTTCAAAAGAAGGGATCTGCTACGCAACGAGTTGTAGATGAAGGGTTTCGTGATCTCGGCCTAAAACCTACAGCTTCCCTCGTTCTTGAAAAGGGAAGTGAAGTTTATGAAGCCGTTGCAAGCGGGCTTGGTGTTGGGTTTTTGTGGGAGAAAGGGACAAGCCGTAAAGACGGTGCTCGCCGAAAACCCATTGCAGAAATAACATCCACTTATCAGGAAATGGTATTTGCAAAAACGGATAACAAAAGCACATTGGTCGAGTTGTTTTTTTCCACCGTGGGGTAGGTTTTCAATAAGAGTCTCCTTTTATTTTGACAGCTACAAGTATGCGTCAATAATAACGATCAAAAGAGGGGAGCGAGTTTGCTAGGAAAAGTTATAGAAACCTTTTGGCTTTTGTTGCCAGCTATTGTCCCTTCCTGGCGCTTTTTTGACGAAATCGCGCCCTCTCCTCGTATTGAATATTGCAATATTGTTCGTGAGGAAGAAGAAGGGGTGTGGCAGGAGTTCAGGCCAAGACCTTCTCATGTTCCCTTCAGCAAAATGCTCTCGCGGATGCTTCACAATCCTCATTGGAATGAAAGTCTGTTTCTGATGAGCTGTGCAGAGCGTTTAATGGCACACCCCACCGAGCATAGCGTAGATGAGATATCTGGACGTATCCGAGGTGATTTGGCCTCCAGCCCTGAAAACAACGAACAGCGTTTTAAGTTTCGCTTGGCTTTTTTGCATCGACATGAAGGGGAGATTCATCGTGAAGTGACCTATATCTCTCCAGTTTTTAACGTTTATGACGGAGAGCAACGTGACGTTTGAGTTGGCCCTTCGTGTTTCTGAAGTGATGCTTGCCTTTGCCTTTTCTCTACAGTCTTTGGAGTATTGGCGGGTTGTCAAATCCGCACGATGGATATTTCTTTTTCGCATTTTGCTCTGTTCAGTGGTGATGAGCGGAGTTTATTCAGGAGTTGCCTTGATCGGACTTTGGGGCATAGCTGTATACTTGCTGCACCGTTTTCAGGGACCGTATAATGGCGGCAGCGACAGGATGGGTATCCTGATACTTACCTGCCAGGTGCTTTCAAACTGGTTGCCTGATCCCTTTTGGCAAAAAGCTGCTTTTGGGTATCTCGGGGTTCAGATGATCCTTTCCTATTTCATTTCCGGGTGGGTTAAAATTGTGAACTCAGAGTGGCGAAGCGGGCAGGCACTCAGCAACGTTTTTGAATATTCAGCATATCCCGTTAGTGAAAACCTCAGGGGATGGGCAAAACGCCCTCACACTCTCCTACTGATGTCCTGGGCTGTCATCCTATTTGAGTTGATTTTCCCGCTGAGCTTTCTAAATCAATGGGCGTTGTACGCGGCGCTTTTTGTGGCGGCGGCTTTCCATTTCTCCAATGCTTGCTTCTTTGGATTAAACCGGTTTTTCTGGGTTTGGATTTCCGCCTATCCCTCCCTGATCTGGTTACAGCTGCGCGTTTTTGGATAAAGAAAACCCCGCGAAAAAGAGGGGCTTTTTGTTAGTAGTAGGCTGGATCATCTGCAATCGTAAGACGATGGAGTTTCCGCTCATAGCCTTCGTATCCACCGCTTGCCCGGTGAAGCACTGATCGGTTGTCCCAAAGAACTAACGTGCCTTCCTCCCATTTGTGACGATAGACAAATTGATCCTGGTTTTGCCATTGATGAAGCTCTCTTAACAGCTCAGCGCTCTCTTTCGCACCCATTCCTTCAATACCCACAAGGTAACTACCGCCAAACAGGCCAATTCTGCCTGTTTCAGGGTGATTTCTGACAACCTGATGGGTTTGTTTTTTATTGGCCTCTTCAGATAAAATGATGTTCATCGCGCCGTCAAATTTGTCTTCGGCGTAAGCGCCATCGGGTGCGTAAGCGGTGCCAGCTGAATAGATGCCGGATAGATTTTCGAATTTTGCCTTCATATCCGCTGGCATTTCGTCATATGCCAGATGTTGGTTAGAGAAATATGTATCGCCGCCTTCAGGTGGGATTGTAATTCCATAGAGGCAGGTGCCTGCAGGCGGAGTGGGCATGAATGTCCAGTCTGAATGCCAGTTGTCTGCAAAAATACGGCCTGTCTCGTCTGCAAGACGATGGATTGCCGCGATTTTGTTGTGCCCTTCAATTGGGCCGATATAAGGATCTTCTCCGATCGGGCCAATGCTTTCAGCAAAAGCTACAAGCTGTTCATTTTCCAGCTTTTGTTTTGGAAAGACCAACACATGGTGATCCATCCAGGCCTTTCTGACCTTTTTGCGTGTGTTGTCATCCATCGGCTTGGACAAGTCGATATCTTCAATTATTGCGCCGCATGGGGCGTCGATTTTTGTGACTGATACCATTGTTTTCTCGTTCTTGTTATTATGAAGTACTGGTAGCACGCAAATAGTTGTTGAACAACAACTAAATTTATGTGGTATGTATGTGATTGAGTTCATTGAGAAATAGAGAACGCTCATGCCAGTAAAAACAACACCAAGGCGCAATTCAGAACGCCGCGAGGAATCCAGTCAACGCATTATCGAAGCAGCAATAACTTTGTTTGCAGAAAAAGGATATCAGCGTACAACCCTCATCCAAATTGGGGAACGTGCGGGATGCACCGGAACTTTGGTGAGTAATCGCTTTGGAAATAAAGAACGCGTATTACGGGCAGTGCTGGCCACTATATTGAACCGTTTTCAGGGTCAAACTCTGAGCGAAAGAGGGGCGAATGAAGATCTCAGCGCGACCGAGCAACTCAGCAGATTTGTCGCTTTGTATCTGAAAGATGTTGTGGAACAGCAAACCAGGATTAGAGCACTCTATGTTCTTATGGGGGAATCTCTTGGTGGTCTGCCACAAATTGCCGAAGAAATACAACGTGTAGACGAACTGTTTCGTGCTGAAGTAGAAGCCTATTTACAGATTGGTGTTGACGCGGGCGAGTTTGAAATTCCCAAGGGGCAACAACTGATTACTTCGACACTAATAGTTGGTTTGCTGCGCGGTGTTGCAACGCAAGTGCTAAATGCCCCCAATTTGTTGTCGTTGGATGAATTGGTTGAAAATACTCAAGTCGCCGTTAAGAGGATGATTGGGGCGGGTTCTTCAAAATAATTGAAAAATTTATATCAAAATCGGTTCAATCAGATGCGCTTATTGGTTAGTATCAAAAGCTAGGTTTCTTTGGGGGGTATTTTGAAAAGAAAACTGCTTGCCACTGCTGCAATGACATTGGTTCTTTCCAGCGGACCTACGCCTTCGTTTGCTGACGTCTTGATCTACAATCCCGGCGTGACGGACATAGATGGTTTAGGACCATACACAAATAACGGCAATATTGATGCGATTGTTGTTGATGGAGACCATGGAACTATTACAAACACGGGAACCATTAACGACGGCAATGCTGCGGGTGGTTCTACGGATACGGTAAATATTCTCACTGGAATTACGCTTGATACTCTGGACAACAGCGGGACTATCAGTAACGTGGATGGTGGTTTGAACCCACTTCAAGTCTCCGGAACGATCACAAACTTAAACAATTCTGGAACGATCCAATCTGTTGGTGGGGCTGGTTCAACCTTGTTGGTTTCGGGCCAAATTACAGTGTTTAATAACACCGGTGGTATAATTGAATCCACCGGTTCGTCTAGGGCGATATGGCTAACGTCTGATCAAACTTCCGGATGGACATTAAATGGCATCGTTCGTAACACAGATGGCGCTAATTCGTCAGCTTCTGATGCGATACGAATAGCAACTTCACAGTCTCAACAATTCTCAAATTCTGGCACGATTAGCGGTACAAATGATGGTATTGAATTGACCGGTGACGCGAACTTTAGCATTGCAAATACTGGGTCAATTGATGGTGTCAATCAGTACGGTATACATGTTGATGGAAATAGTGATTTAACCCTAATAAATAGCGGTACCTTATCTGGTAGCGTCGCCTCAGTGACTGTTGTTGACCCTGCAGGTGTTGGGAGAGTGGATATCACGAATAATACCGGCGGCTTGATCTCTGGTAAAATCAGAGTGGTATCTGATGCAGCTCATAATATTGACCTGGCTGGGGGTACTGTAAATGGCGATATAGAGTTAAGCGGTCTGACTGGAAACAGCTTTTCAATGGGCGATGGTGCAGTCTTAAATGGTGATGCAGATTTAGGTTTTGGGGCCGCACATACCGTTACTCTATCTGGCGGCACTATAAATGGTGAACTTGATGTAGGAAGTACTGCAGGAACGGTTATTACGGTTGCACCGGTTGCGGGGAAAAGCATTAGTCTGTTGAATGCGGGAACTGTTGCTTTTCGTGGTGAAGCTTCAACCTTCAATATGACAGGAGCGGGCACTTTCATTGTGAATGGTAACTTCGTTGATAGTCTTGGAGCGGATAATGATCTCCTGCTTGATATCAATAATGGACGAATTGAGTTCGCTGGGGATTCCACCATTGAAGGCGGGATAGATCTGGATGGCGCTTCTTTGGACCTGAACTCTGTTGAAGTTACCGTCAGTGCCTCAACTGATATTGCGGCCGATACCGTATTGGAATTTGATCTGGATGGTTCTAATCCTGCTCAATTGAATAATGGCGCTGATGATGTCACGATCACTTTTCATGATAATGGTACCGTTCAGATTAACAGTGTCGCCAATGTAACGGTGGGTGATCAGTATACTTTGATAGATGCTACGGGTGCAGGTGGAGGAAGTAACCTGACAGTTGATCCTACAGCAATCAATCTTGTAGAAAGCTCAGGGCAATACGATTTTACCCTTGAAAAAGTTGGGGACACCCTTGTTCTAAATGTCATTGCCAGTACATTAGGGTTGTCTCCTAATGCGCTGAAAGTGCAGCAAGTTTCATCTGTCGCATTCGCAGGTGATGCGCCTTTACTTGCCGCCTTGAACGCGTTGCCTGACGCAGAATCCAGAAACGAGGCGTTTCAACGTTTGGATAATCACACCAAGACCGCCCTGGTGTTGAGCGCACTTAGATCGCAACAGTTCCAAAGGACGGTTGTAGGCCAACGGATCTTCAACAGATCTACCTCAAATGTCGGTGTTGCTGCGGGTGATGACATGTCTGCGGCCCAAAAGAATATATGGCTTCAAGGGCTGTATTTCCATGGAGAGCAAGACGACAAGGATGGTTTCGACGGGTACGAGGCGCGCTCTGTAGGATTTGCTGTTGGGGCAGACAAACAGTTTTCTCTGGAAGGATATGATCAGCTTTTGGTTGGGGTGTCCTTTGGGTATGATCACGTGAAGTCTGAAGTGAATAATCAGGATTCCGACACTGTATCCGACAACTATCATCTTGCTTTGTATTCCTCTCTCGAAGATGGTGCGAATACATTCTTTGGACAAGTTGCACTTGGATACAGCCAGTTCGACTCATCCCGTGGTGTCGTAGTGGGGGGGATTGATCGCACTGCGAAAGGTGATTTTGATGGTTACCAGTTCGGGCTAAACATGGGAACCAGCCGCAAAATCGGTTTTGGCGGGATTGATTTTGAGCCTACAATTTCTGCGAATTATGACCTTCTCTACACAGAAGATTACGTCGAAACCGGTGCCGGTGCTGCCAACCTGGATGTGGATGCGGAAGTGTTCCAGCAATTAGCGTTGGGTACATCAATTGCTATAAGTAAGACCTTTCATGGAGAGGGTTTAGCTATTACACCGCGCCTCCTCGCAGGATATTCCTACGGCATATTGGTTGAAGAGATTGAAACCACCCAGAAATTTACAGGTGGTGGTAGTAGTTTCACGACAAATAACATCAAACCTGAGCGCCATAGTGGATATATTGGAGCAGACCTTACCCTCTTTAATCAGGATAGATTAGAGCTGAACATGGCGTACAAGTATAGCCTTCGCGAGGGTTTTGAGGGCCATAACGCAGACTTAAAACTGACCTATAGTTTCTAGTTTGGCGCGCAGTAGTGCATTAATTGACCTTTGAATAGCTTGATGAGCAGTTCGATGTTGGGAACCCCGGCGTAATTGAGCCGGGTGATGAATGCCAATTTGCGATGTGGTCCAGGCTCGTTGAGGTGAACTGCGGTCAGCTCGTTACTGTGGGAGACAAGCTGATCCAATGCCATTTGCGGGACCATGGTTGTCCCCATCTGACTTGCGACCATTTGGATCAGTGTATAGAGGCTGGCTCCTTCCAATGAATGATCTGTTTGCGTCGCCTGTAATTTACACGCCGCCAAAACATGGTCTTTCAGGCAATGGCCATCTTTTAAGAGAAGCAAATGTCCTTCATCCAGTTCAGCGCTGGAAATCTCTTTTCTATTGGCAATGTCACTTGATTTATTGGTGACGAGGTAAAAGTCTTCTTGCCAGAACTCCAAAGCCAATAGTCCATCCACAGCATAGGGTAGGGCGAGGATAGCTGTGTCTAGCTCACCTTTTCTGACCTTCTCAACCAAAACCTCAGACTGTTCTTCTACAATGCGCAGTTTCAAGTCAGGATATTGCTTTCTGACTTCTGGCAATGTTTTGGGAAGTAGGTAAGGCCCGATGGTAGGAATAACCCCAATGGATAGAGGGTAGCTCAGCGGAGCCTGCTGCCCTTGCGAGATCATATAGAGATCATCAATATCTAATTTTATGTCTCTGGCTTTGCTCAGAATCTGCTCTCCGATCGGTGAGATGAGAACCTTTTTGTTGTCGCGTTCAAAAATCTGGACGCCAAGCTGATTTTCAAGTTCTGATACAGCCGTGCTGAGGGCTGATTGAGAAACGCCACATTGGGCCGCCGCCTTTTTGAAATGTCGGGTTTCTGCGACTGCGAGAGCGTAGGTGAGCTGCTTCAAAGAGATCATTTCTCATGTTCCAAAAAATAGATCGATATCTTCAATATTATTCATTTTACTTTATCGCTGCAATGGTTACTTTCCCAATCAGCGTCGCTTGAGGGGCGCGGTCAATTGACAGATTTTAAAGGAAATAAACCAATGGTAATGATTAATAAGTCCATTCCTGAATTCACTACAGAAGCGTTCCACAACGGTGAGTTCAAAACAGTTTCTTCTGAAGATGTAAAAGGCAAATGGTCCATCTTCCTGTTCTACCCAGCAGACTTTACATTTGTTTGCCCAACAGAACTTGAAGACATGGCAAACCATTACGAAGAACTGCAAGGTCTGGGCGTTGAAGTTTATGCTGTTTCTACAGACAGCCACTTCGTTCACAAAGCATGGCACGATGCAAGTGACGCCATTGGTAAAATCAACTACCCAATGCTGGGTGACACAACTGGCGCCATCACACGTGGTTTCGACGTGATGATCGAAGAAGCTGGTCAGGCGCTGCGCGGTACATTCCTCGCAAACCCAGAAGGCATCATCAAAGTTGCTGAAATCCACGATCTGGGTATCGGCCGTTCTGCAAAAGACATGGTTCGTAAAGTTAAAGCTGCTCAGTACGTAGCTGCCAACGACGGCGAAGTTTGCCCGGCAGCTTGGGAAGAAGGTCAGGCAACACTGACACCAAGCCTGGACCTCGTCGGCAAAATCTAAGGCATTGCCTTAAACAGTTCGGTGGGTGGCGCATCGCCGCCCACCATCCCCAATATTGAAGAGTAGGGTACCTATTATGCTTACAAATGACATTCTGACTGCACTAAAAGGCTACACAGCCAATATGGCAAATGACATTAAGCTGGTTGTTCAAACTGGTGATCATGCCAAGCGCCCTGAACTTCTGAAATTTCTAAACGATTTCGCCTCTGTTTCTGACAGATTGTCCGTTGAAGAGCGCGATACAAACGGTGTTCTACGTAGTCCTGTCAGCTTTATGCTGGAAGTGGATGGTGAGCCAAACGGGATTATCTTCTCAGGCATCCCGGGTGGACATGAATTTAATTCAATGGTGTTGGCCGTTCTTCACTCTTCCGGTACAGAACTGAAGTTGGATGACAGCTTGCAGAACATTATTCGGAATGTATCTGAAGAACTGAAGTTTGAGGTTTTTGTCTCACTTAGTTGTCACAACTGCCCGGATGTTGTTCAGGCGCTGAACCAGTTCGCGACCCTGAACGATAACATTTCAACCGAAACCATTGATGGTGGTGTTTACCCTGAGCTGATCGAAGAGCGGAGCATTCAAGGTGTGCCGTCTGTTTACCTAAACGGTGAACTGTTTGCCAACGGCAAGATTGATACAGCGCAGTTACTGGATAAATTGATTGAGCGTTATCCTTCCGTGACTGAAGTGAAGTCAGATGCCCCGGCGTTACCGCTTCAGGATGTGACCATTATTGGCGGTGGTCCAGCCGGTGTCTCCGCAGCGATTTACTCTGCGCGTAAAGGTTTGAAGGTCACCATGATTGCTGACCGCGTGGGTGGACAGGTGAAAGATACCATGGGCATCGAAAACATGATTTCCGTACCGAAAACAACAGGCCCAGAGCTTGTCGGCGCGATGCAGGAACATATGAAAGATTATGATATCACCATGAAAGAGCACTTCCGTGTGGAAGAAATTGTTCAAGGTGACATCAAAACAGTGAAGCTATCCTCTGGCGAGGAAATTCAAACGAAAACGGTGATCATTGCAACAGGCGCCAAATGGCGTGAGCTTGGCATCCCGGGGGAGAAAGAAAATGTCGGTAATGGTGTCGCATATTGCCCGCATTGTGATGGCCCATTCTTTAAGGGCAAGGATGTTGCGGTTATCGGCGGTGGAAACTCCGGTGTCGAAGCAGCCCTTGACCTTGCAGGTATCGTCAAATCTGTAACACTGTTTGAATTCTTACCGGAGCTGAAAGCTGATAAGGTGTTGATCGATCAGGCTGAAAAGCGTGATAACATTACGATCCTGAAAAATGTCGCGACAGAGGAAATTCTGGCAGCGGACGGTAAAGTGAATGCGATCCAATATCAAGACCGTGAAAGCGAAGCGACACACACAAAAACGCTTGCAGGTGTCTTCGTCCAAATTGGACTGGTCCCCAATAGCGAGTTTTTAAAAGGTGTCGTGGATCTGACCCCGTGGGGCGAAGTTGAGATTAATGAGCGAAATGAAACGAGCGCTTCTGGTATTTACGCATGTGGTGATGTCACCACAGTGCCTTACAAGCAGATCGTTATTGCGATGAGTGAAGGCGCGAAAGCAGCTCTTACTGCCTTCGACTATATTCTGAAACAAGACTGATTTTTCGAAGTTTTATTAAAAGGGCGGTCTAAACCGCCCTTTTTTTGTCCGGATCACATGCCAGTTTTGAAATTGAACCCACCTGTAGTACACTCGCCTTTAAAGGAGAGATGAGATGCGTTGGGAAGAGTTGGGGCAGGCGGAATGTTCTGTTGCCCAGACATTATCAGTGATTGGTGATCGTTGGACTTTATTGATCCTGCGAGATTGCTTTTTAGGCATTCGCCGCTTTGATGATTTTCTGAATTCTCTTGATGTCTCCAGAACCATTCTTACCAATCGACTGGCCAAGTTGGTTGAGGCCGGTGTTCTTGAAAAGCAACCTTATCAGGAACGGCCAACTCGATATGATTATCGCCTTACCAAGAAAGGGCAGGACCTCTATCCGGTTATTTTGACATTGGTTCAATGGGGGGACCAGTATCGGTCTGATGGAAAAACGCCACCAGTGCAAAGGGTGCACAAAAACTGCGGTCATACCTTAAATGCGCGTATTGTGTGTGGTGACTGCGGTGAAGACATTACCCCGCAACAGGTCGGTGTGAAAAGGGCGGTGTAAAACCGCCCAATTATTTATGCTGCTTTCTGGCGATTGATTTCTTGTTCGACCCCATCCATACGGTCTTTGCCGAAATACATTTCATCACCGACAAAGACGGTAGGGCAGCCAAAGACACCGCGATCAACTGCCGCTGAGGTGTTGGCCATGAGCTTATCTTTTACATCCTGATCCTGAATGCGTTTGGCAATGTGATCCGCATCCAATCCAGCATCGACCAGTGCCTTGTGGAATGTTTCTGCATCATCCATTTTAATAGATTGTTCCCACATAGCTTTCAATGTGGCTTCCACATAAGCGGGAAGAAACCCCTCCATTTCCGCAACGATGGCGCCGCGTTGTGTCATAACGGTATTTACAGGGAAATGACTGTTCATTCTAAACTCAGTCATCTTGTAATCGCGAACAAAACGCATCATCTCGATGCGCAGATAGTCGTTCTTATTTTTGACTTCCTGATAGCGAACAAATGGCGCCACATTGTGTGTTAGCTTAAAAATCCCACCCAGCAGAACAGGTATGTAATTAAATTTTGCACCTGTTCGCTCCTCAATTCCTGGGATCAGCTTGTGGCTGAAATAGGTGTTGGGGCTGGCAACATCATAATAAAAATCAACTTTGCTCATTTCGGTTCTCCCTATTTTTGTTTTTCTTTGTTCTACCATTTCTCCATCCAAGGGCGCAGATCAATTTCAAATGTCCAAGCGTCCCGAGGTTGTTGATGTAGGTTCCAGTAATTCTCTGCGATATGATTGGGATTTAGAATGCCATCCTGGTCTTTCAGCGCATAGCGTGCAGGGAAATTCGTCCGGATAAAGTCCGTATCAATGGCACCATCTACAATCACATGTCCAACATGGATCCCCATTGGCCCAAGTTCTCTTGCCATGGATTGGGCCATCGCCCGAAGTGCATGTTTTGATCCTGCAAAAGCAGCGAAATTTGCCCCGCCACGCACACTGGCGGTGGCTCCCGTAAAGATCATGGTACCCTGACCGCGCTCCTTCATGCGAAGGGCAACTTCGCGCCCTGTCAGGAAGGCGGAAAAGCATCCCATTTCCCAGATTTTATAGAATTTGCGGGTTGTTTCTTCCAGGATACTGCTGGGAACATTTGCCCCAATATTGAAAACAAACACTTCAATCGGGCCAATATTATCTTCTATGTTGGCAACCAATTTCTGAACTTGATCTTCTTTTCTGGCATCTGTTCCAAAAGCAATTGCTTCACCGCCCTCATTTTCAATTTCCTCAACGAGAGGGGCGAGTTTGTCAGCATTGCGACGTACACAAGCTGTTACATATCCTTCCCGGGCAAACCTTTTTGCAATGGCACCGCCTGTTGCGTCACCGGCACCGATAACAAGGGCAACTTTTTTATCTGGCATGTTTTTGCTCCTTTTATATAAGTTTAAAAAATAAACTCACTATTCGCAAGTAAGGATTTAATTGAAGCTGTAATCTTAAAACCGTTTCAGGATTTCTTTCGATAGATGCAGTGCCAGCTTGATATCAGCCTCGGCCTGATCATCTGGTGAGTTTTGCGAAATGCCGGCAGCTTTCAAATGCTCCGGGTCTGAAACACGGGAAATCAGATCAACTGCTGCTTCCAGCAGAAAAGGACTTTCTTTGCCGAGGCCCGCTATGTCTCTAAAGGCACGTCTTACACACTGTCTTTGGCTTTTATGGGCGAGGGCATACCCTTCAGATGTCATGCATTCAGGTGTGGTTAGCAACGCCAGATGTTGATGCGTAAATGCGCGATACCGTAACAAATGATCTTCCAGAGCTTCATATGACTGATCTCTATTGGAGGCTTGGTTGAGCAATTCTCGGCTTTTGGCAAATAATGCTTCATAACCTTCCGCCATAAACGAGAAGGAGAGGGCGCCAATATCCGGGAAGTGGCGATAAACGGTGCCACGTCCAAGGCCCGATAGATTGACGATCTCAGACATGGTTGGCAGGAGCGTGCGTTCCTCACGAGTGGCTTTGTGAAAAGCCTCCATGATTAGTTTTCTGTTTTGCCGCGCGTCACTTCTTGTCATTTTTATATTAGCTCACAATTTATGTGGACATTTGTCCGTTTTCGCATTATACGGACAAATGTCCATTTGTGAAGGGGCGAGTCAGATTTTTCTGAAATGACCAGTAAATGGCCCAAGAATTGAAAAACAGGAGATAATAAAGTGTCATTACCACCGCAGCTGCAAAATAAACTGAGACTGCCTGCTATCGGCTCTCCGCTTTTCATCATTTCCAATCCGGATCTGGTGATTGCACAGTGTAAAGCCGGCATTGTTGGCTCCTTCCCAGCGCTAAATGCTCGCCCGATCGAAGTGTTGGAGCAATGGCTGCAACGTATTACTGAAGAACTGGATGATTATAACCAGAAGAACCCGGATAATCCTGCCGCACCATTTGCAGTAAACCAGATTGTGCACAAATCCAATGACCGCCTCATGCATGATGTTGAATTGTGCGTTAAATATAAAGTGCCTGTCACGATCACATCACTGGGTGCGCGCACCGAAGTAAATGATGCGATGCATTCTGTGGGCGGTATCGTGATCCACGACATCATCAACAACCAGTTTGCGAAGAAAGCAATTGAAAAAGGCGCCGACGGTGTGATTGCTGTGGCATCTGGTGCTGGCGGCCATGCTGGAACATTGTCTCCTTTTGCACTTATTCAGGAAATTCGTGAATGGTTTGATGGTTTGCTTCTTCTGGGTGGCTCCATCGCGACTGGTGATGCGATTTTGGCGGCACAAGCCATGGGTGCAGACCTGGGCTATGTAGGATCAGCATTTATTGCGACGAAAGAGGCGAACGCTGATCCGGCTTACAAACAATGCCTTGTAGATAGCTGTGCAGATGACATCGTCTACACCAACCTGTTTACGGGCGTGCACGGTAACTACCTGAAACCATCCATTGTCAACGCAGGCATGGATCCAGACAACCTGCCAGAAAGTGATCCAAGTAAAATGAACTTTGGCTCTGGTGGTAATACTGACAAGAAAGCATGGAAAGATATCTGGGGTTGCGGACAGGGTATTGGCGCAATCAAAGACGTCCCAACTGCAGGTCAGTTGGTTGAACGTATGATTGGGGAATATAACGCTGCTAAAGAGCGTCTCTCAATTTCTTGAAGCATAGAAAATATATCCTGATCCCACTTTTTGGGGTCAGGATTTGATATCCAACAATGTGGCCTGCATTTCGTCCCATGTGATAATGGACTTGATGTTGGCCTCATAAGTTCGCTGGGCAATTTTGTTGTTAACGAGCTCGGTTGCCAAATCCACATTTGGCGCTTCCACATACCCTTCATCTGATGCATAGGGATGCGAAGGTTGATAACTCAGTGATGTCGCAGGATTGCGCTCCTGATAGCGGGTTTCGGGAAGACCTGCGGCACCAGAAATCTGCACAGCATCAATAGGGCGATAAGCAGCTTCGGCGCCGGTTGTCTCGCCAGGGCGCCCTACCGTATTCATATTCGCGATATTTCCTGCACCCACGCTCACTTTCCGTGACGCGGCATGCATTCCTGCCAAGGCTGAATTTATCACTGAAGTCATCGGCGCTCCTATTGCATAAAATTTTAAATAAACTTTATACGAATATTGATTTCTCAATATGCACTTTATAGGAGTAAATCGTTAACAATTCGTAAATTCATGCTGTTAGGATCATCGCAACAGTGCCGACGAGAAGCAACGCCATCGTGTAGTTGAAGATCTTCAAATTCTTAGGTGAGGACAGCAAGCGCCGTAGCTGAGTGCCTGCAATAACCCAAAGTAAGACGGATGGGAAGCTGGCGAGCCCATGACCCATGAGTAGATAGATGACATCTTGCTGGCTTACGCCAGGGGTGGAAACGAAAGAGGCGGGTATGGTGGCCGCAAGCACCCAAGCTTTCGGATTAATGTATTGGAACAGGGCCGCTTCAATAAAAGTGAGGGGTTTCGCAACCTTTACCTTGGAGAGTTGTCCCGCTTGTGTGATCCGGTAAGCAAGATAGAGCAAGTAGGCGCTTCCTGCGTACTTCATCGCCATTTGGATTTCGGGAACCTTTGTGAAGATCTCTCCAAGCCCCAAGGAGACAATGGCCAACATAAATAAAAAGCCGAAATACACCCCGCAAAAATGCGGGAGTGTCCGCATGAAACCGTAATTAACACCGGAAGTTGCCAGCATAATATTGTTGGGCCCAGGCGTTATGGAATTCACGAAAGAATAGGATATCAATGGAAGAAAGGCGACATTCATGGGGCAGGCTTTCATTGTTATTTATGTCAGTAATAATGACCTATATTTTCATAAATGTCAATAGTGCTGACATATCTGAAAAAATCTTACCCAATTCGCTTAATGTATGACTCTAATCTTTCTTTGAATATGATGGCTGATACAGACTGCACATCTTCTTCATCGAATAAATTCTCTATGAGAATGTTCTCGTTTGTAGGGGAGAATGAATACAGATTTCCTGATAGTTCACGGGGGCTGTTATTTTCGAATAGGGCGGACTGGAACTCTTTGGCCAATTCAACAGAACCCTGAAGTTCCGTTTCAAATACCTCATCCAGATAGTCTTTACTCGTCATGGGGTAGTCTTTCTATAAATGGGATAGGCTGTAATGATACGCCCATCGCGCAAGAGATACCCTTCTATCCTGTATCCCTTTCCACTGGGACCGCCCCATTTCTGACCTTTCCTTAGGTCGGCGTTTCGATAAGCTTTTAAGATCACATCTAACACCTGCTGTTTAGAATAGGTGTTAGGGAACATGCTTGAGAATTTTTCTTTCCATGTGTTGTTTTTTAGATCGCGAATTTGGATCATTGCTGTGTAAATGCCAAAGCGGTTCGCTGTGGACAGGATTTTCTTAAGTCGTGCGTTTTGTGTCGGCTGGCCGCCTTTCAAATGGTGAAGACCCGTGGCTTTGCCTTTTTTGTTTATTTCACCCAGAAAAATGTGGGTTAGGTTTACGGATGGATCAGTTTCGGACCAGTCGGAAGAAGATCTGGCGATAACACTGCTAGCGTCTAGCAGCAGGACGACAAAAACAAAGGCGGTGAGCAGTCTCATTTTACGAGGGCGGAGCGCCAGCAGCGAAGCTTTCAACCAGACTTTTTGCTACCAAATTCCAGCCATCCACCAAGACAAAGAAGATCAGTTTAAAGGGGAGGGCGATCATAACGGGAGGCAGCATCATCATACCCATGGACATGAGGATAGAAGCAACCACCATATCGATGACCAAGAATGGTATGAATAACAAAAAACCGATTTCAAAGGCGCGTTTCAATTCGCTGATCATAAATGCGGGTATGAGGACCTTTAACGGAATTGCTTCGGGTGTCTCAACATTTTCAGTGGCGCTTAAGTCCATAAACAACTGAACGTCTTTTTCACGCGCGTGTTTCAACATGAAAGTTTGAAACGGTGTGGCGATCCTGACGAAGGCTTCCTCTTCGTCAATTTCTTCATTCACCAGGGGCAGGACACCATTTTGATAAGCGCTTTCCAATGTCGGCGCCATGATGAAGCCTGTCAGGAAAAGTGCGAGAGAAATAATCACCACATTTGGTGGGGTGGTCTGAATACCAAGTGCGCTTCTCAAAAGCGACAGGACAACGATAAGACGGGTAAATGACGTGGTCACGATGAGGATGGCCGGAGCCAAACTCAAGACAGTCATTAAAACAACGATTTGAACAATACGGCCAGTTAGCGGGCCAGCTTCGTCCCCAAGATCAAGGGTGAGAGACTGAGCGATTGCCTCTACGGCAAATAAGGGTGTCAAAGCAATAGCAAGCAAGGCACTGTACAAACTGGCGCGTTTGAGGCCCACCTTTTTGATCCTTGAGATAACACTCATTGGGAAGCCTCGTCATTGTGGTGATGGACGGGAAGGCGCGGGAGGCGCGGCTCATGTGTATGTGCATCGCTGTCTTCAGATGTATCGCCTTTTTCATCTTCATGAACTTGTTCAAGGGATGCCGGTATTGCCTGAATGTCGGTTTCTATAACGGTTTCGCTGTTGGGTCCCAAAATAACCAGATGTTCCTTGTCGTCCCGGCGGATCAGGACAAGACGGCGTTTTGCATCCAACGCAATCATTTGCGATATGCCGAGCCTTTTTTTAGAGAGGCGCGGGCGTTCTGCTGAAGGGATAAAGCCCGCCCTTCGAACAATATATGCAAGTAGCCCGATAAGCCCCAGTACGAATAAGAGGCCAATTATGTATTTTGAATAATTTATCAGATCCATGGACTATGCAGTACTCAGTCTTCTATCAGTTAAGTTCAGCTTAGCGTTGGTGGGCCTATTTGAAAACAATATTCCTCAAGGCTCTGGTTCCTGATCCAAAACCTTAATTTGTCTGTTTAAATCTTCATACTTGCTGTGAATTTCTTTGGCAATTTGATCCAGCAGTTCCAGCAACTCCTCAAATTTGGCTACCAAGTCCGCTTTTTCTGCTATCTCGGTTTCGGCAACATGTTGGTGAAGAACCATCAATTGCTCTGGCAACTTGGAGATGTCGATTATGACGCCTTCTTTTGCCTGCTTCAGGTCATTGAGCAGGCTTTGTTTCATGGCGGTTATACTGTTCGTAATACTATTATTCGTCATCTACAGGATCTGTCTCTTTAAACTCAGGCGCTGGAGCAGGGTCATTCTGTGCCCGATATAAGTATGTCAGAATTTCCGAAACAGCAGCAAAGGCTTCAAGCGGAATTGGGCTGTCCACATCCACCTCCGCAAGGATTTGGGCGAGGTTGGCATCCTCGCGTACCTTTACGCCATTTTGAAAGGCAATATCCAGGATCTGCTCAGCCACAGCGCCGCGGCCTGTTGCTGTCACAATAGGGGCTTTGCTGCTTCCCTTTTCATGTGAAAGGGCAACTGCTACCGCGCTGTCACTTTTCTTTTGATCCTGTTCCGCCATGTCACCACACTATCCCCCAATGGTGATTTCGACATCGATCTCACCGATGTCATTAACCATTTGTAGTACAGCTTGACAGATGTCAAAAGCAGGAATTTATGAAAAACCGGAAATCCTTTTTAAAGTACTGCTAAATTGTCGAACTTCTGCGTCTTCCAACATGCCAATTTTTTTCATTTCCCGGTGACATCTCGGTAGATTGTAATGAGGAATGGAGGGGTAGAGATGGTGCTCAATGTGATAGTTCACATGATGTGGGAACAGTAGGAACCTCACCCAAAATGGTGCCAGATTTGTTCTGGAAGCCTGCAGGGGGCTGTCTGTAGATGGCACAGCTCCGTGTTCGCAGATGGCTCTTAGCCTTAAGATCGGTTGCAGGAAAGTCAGGAAAGGTAATACCCATAAAATCGCATATTCCAGCAGGTAGCCGCTGAAGAAGGCGGCGATAGGGGCCACAATATGGAATATGACAATTGTCCAGCGATCTTGATCAGCGGCTTTCTTTAATGCCGGTGAGGTGTCGTCCAGCGGTTTGCCTTGTTCGTTGGTTTCTGAGTTTGTCGCGGGTCTTCCGAAAAAATACGAAATGTTTTTAAGGGCGGTTGCACCGAATAAATCTTTAAAGAGCTTTTTGAGAATATAAGCGCGCCCCCTAGGGTATCCAGCACACAGAGGAATATCCGGATCTTGCCAGCCGTAAAGATGGTTATGATGAAGACGGTGAACAATTCTGTAGCTGCAAACTGAAATTCCAACGGGCGTTGCAACCGCGCGCCCAACCAGATCATTTAGCCAACGTGTTTTATAAAGTCGGTAATGCGCTGCATCATGCGCCAACACAAAGCAAGCCTGTTGTTGTGTGGCGATAAGGATCATAACAGGAATAATGACCCATGGTGACCAGTAATATACAGCAAGACCAATGGCGATCGCGATCACACCTAGCGTTTGAAGAATAGACAAAGTGGATTTTATCGGATTTATCCGTGTAAGTTCCTTCACCAATGCCGCAGGCAGTTTGGCTGCTTTTCGCGTGTCTTCCCTAAATTCTTCACCAGTGGTCGCAATGCTCATAATGAGTATGGTCCTTGTTATATTTTTCTTTTTACATATTGTTTCATAACTTCATTCAGCCGCGAACTTATTTTTTATTTTTGGCCGCGCAAACGAACAAAAAATGTTTGATGTAAAATTTTTCCAGTTAAGGCTTGCATGTCGTTTAGGGAATGATTATGTTCCGGTTCGCTGATGCCCATTCCATTCGCAGATAGTTATTTGCAGGGTATCAAAATGCAGCCGGGATCAAGCTCTCGGAATTAGCCAAATATATAATTATTCAAATGACAGGCCTCCTGCGGGAGCAGGTGTTGCTGCCGTTTAGTGCAGCCCAGCCGGTTTGAATAAATAGATCACATATTATTATGTGATCCTGATGTGAAAGGAAGATAGACATTATGCAGCTGGAGAACACACTCACCGGAAAGAAAATTGCGATTCTTGTAGCCAACGGCTTTGAGCAGTCTCATATGACAGACTTGCACAAATCTTTGGTGGATACAGGTGCAGAGGTGAAAATTGTATCTCCTGAAAAAGGCGTTGTGAACAGCTGGCATAATGGTAACTGGGGACACTTCTTCCCTGCAAACAATCATCTTCCAACAACAATGTCCCATCACTTTGATGCGATCATCATTCCAGGTGGTGAACGTCATGCCTCTCGACTTGCTTCCGACCCACAGACAACACGTTTGATGCGCGGTTTTATGGAAGACAACAAACCGGTTGCTCTGTTCGAGGAAGCTGTGAAGATTGTTGCTGTCGAGGACTTCCTTGAGCACCGCGAAGTTGTGGCATCCGAAGCAGACGCCAAACTGGTTTCCGAAAAAGGTGCAGAAATTGTAGAAGACAATCTGCATGTAGATGACATGCTGGTAACAGGCCGTGAAGATCTTATGGCAGTTGTCGTTAAATTTGTCGAAGCTGTTCAAAGCTACGAAGAGGAAGCCTGGGAAGCTGCATGAAAGTGACCTGGACATTCGATCTCTTAGAAAGCCCCTTTTTTGAGGGGCTTTTTTATTGCTGAATTGCAAGTGCTAGCTGGGAAGATAGTTAAAATGCGATGCAATTGCGTAAGAATTTGTTAACTTTTTGTTTACTTTCCCGTAATACGGTAAGAGCAGGTAAATCTGTAATCAGGATTTAAGATCATGGGCCTAAAGGAAATTCCGCTGTTTTCGGCATTGACCGATCGCATGAAATGGCTGAGCGCGCGCCAGAAGGTGCTTTCTCAGAATATCGCGAACTCGGATACCCCTGGCTATGAGGCTAAAGATCTTAAAGACCAGAGCTTCAAACAGATGGTTGCTAAATCAACTGGACCAACCATGAACATGAGCGCCACAAGCGATAAGCATATTGTCACACGCGAAAGCGGAGAATTTCGTCCAAAGGCAAATGTGGAATCATATGAAGTGACACCGCAAGGAAATGCGATTGTTCTGGAAGAGCAGGTCATGAAGCTCACTGAAACGCAGATTGAATATCAAATGACCACATCGCTTTATAAAAAGCAGATTGGTATGCTTAAAACTGCATTAGGACGCGGTAGATAGGAGTCCTTGGTATGGACCTGCTGAAATCTATGAAGATCTCTGCCTCGGGTATGAAAGCCCAAGGTGAGCGTATGCGCATTATTTCCGAAAACCTTGCCAACAAGGACAGTGTTGGAAGTACAGCGGAACAGGATCCTTATCGCCGTAAAGTGGTCACATTCTCAAACGTGCTGGATAAAGAAATAGATGCACGGAAAGTAGTGGTGGACAAGGTGACCGAGGACAAATCAGAATTTGGATCGCGTTTTGATCCAAACCACCCGGCTGCAAACGAAGAGGGGTATGTAAAGATCCCGAACGTAAATGCGCTGGTGGAAGTTATGGACATGAAAGAAACTCAACGTTCTTATCAGGCGAACCTTGGGGCGATTGATGCTTCTAAAAAGATGATCATGCAGACCTTAGAGATTCTGCGTTAAGTAAGGCTTGGAGCTCATAAAACATGGTTGAAAACAGCCCACTTACCGCTGTACAGGCATACACCAAAGCACTAGATCAGGCTGCTTCTGCGAAAGCGGGTGGCGGTGCAACTGTTGGTGTGGATGAAGTTAGAAATGGCCCAAGTTTTTCGGAGCTTTTGGAAAATGCAGGCCGAGAAGCGGTTCAGGAAGGCATGACTTCTGAGAAAGTGAGTCTGCAATCTCTAACTGGCGAAAGCAGTCTTGTGGACATTGTGACGGCTGTCAGTAGTGCAGAAGTGACACTGGAAACTGTGGTTTCTGTCCGTGATCGCGTAATTCAGGCTTATCAAGACATCATTAAAATGCCAATCTAGTCCTTATGGTTAATTTGGACGAGAGGTAGATCATGACCCCAACAGATGTGGTGGACGTAGCAAGAGAAGCCATTTGGGTGCTATTGGCGGTTGCCTCTCCTGTCATGCTTGTCGCTCTTGGGGTCGGGCTTGTTGTTGCTCTGGTTCAGGCTCTCACACAAGTACAGGAAATGACATTGGCCTTTGTGCCTAAAATCCTGGCGATCTTTTTGTCCTTAATTATTTTTCTCCCGTTTATGATCACGTCCATGATTGAACTAATGGAACAGATCGCTCAGCGGATATCCGCCCTGTAGGCCCGGGCGATGTTAGAAGAATATCTCACCACAAACATCTTTGCGTTTTTGCTGGTTTTTACCCGCATCGGCAGCATTTTTATGGTGGCACCTGGGTTTGGCGAAGGTTTTGTTTCTCCACGCGTGCGATTGTCTTTGGCACTGGCGGTGAGTTTCTTGATTACCCAATTTGTTGTGGATCAGCTACCCCCGGAACCAGCAAATGTGATTGAATTGCTTGTGCTTTTAAGCGGAGAAATTGTTGTTGGGTTGATAATAGGCGGGGCGCTGCGTTTGGCCGTAAGTGCCTTACACGTCGCCGGAACCATTATTGCGCAGCAGTCCGGGCTTGCAGCGGCCCAATTTTTTGATCCGGGACAAATGACACAAGGGGCTGTGACCAGTAGTTTCCTCACTTTAATGGGGATGACGATGATATTTGTGACAGATCTTCATCACTTGATGCTTCAGGGAACCTATGCCAGTTACACCTTGTTTAAGGTGGGGGCAATGCCACCCTTGGGGGATGTCGCGGAACTTATTGGTGGTTTTGTTGCAGGAAGTTTTAAACTCGGTTTCCAGATCTCTGCACCGTTTTTGATCTATGGTCTCACTTTTTACATTGGTGTAGGCTTGATCAACCGTTTGATGCCCCAAGTACAGATTTTCTTCGTCGCAATGCCCCTGCAAATCGTCTTGGCATTTGCTATCCTGGCTATCACGTCTGGGGCGAGCATTATGTGGTTTATTACCTATTATGAAGAGACCCTCATCAGGTTCTTGGGAGAATAGGAATGGCTGAAGATCAAGATGATGCTCAAAAGACCGAAGAGCCGACCCAGAAGAAGCTGGAGGATGCTCATAAGAAAGGTCAGGTGGCAAAGTCGCAAGAGGTCTCGCACTGGTTTATGACCATGGGGATTACATTGGTCGTGCTGATTTTTATTGCGGGGCTGGGACGAAATCTCTCTTTTGATTTATTCAAGTTTATTGAGCAACCCCATAACATTATTGTCGGACCAGGTCACTTGCGGGACGTGTTTGAAGATCTAGGATATGAGGTGGTCTCCGTTTTGGCTCCGGTGTTAGGGGTGCTGATGCTGGCAGGACTTATCGGCACAATCATACAGCACAGGCCTGTTTTGTCAGCGGAGAGAATTAAACCCAAGCTCAATAAGATTTCTTTGCTCGGTGGTGTGAAGCGGCAGTTTTCTTTGAAAGCGCTGACTGAGTTTTTGAAGGGTATTCTGAAACTTGTCCTGGTCGGGTCGATCGCATTTTTGTTTGTCGCGCCGGAAATGGATGAACTGCAACTGGTCATGACCTATGACATGATTGCCATCCTTGAACTTCTTCAAAAGCAGGTGCTTAGTTTGCTTGCTGGTGTCGTTGCCGTCATGGCTGTGATTGCAGGCCTCGACTTTGCTTACCAGAAATACAATCACTATAAAGAACTACGGATGACGAAGCAGGAGATCAAAGACGAGAATAAACAGTCTGAGGGTGATCCCATGATCAAATCCAGACTTCGCTCTTTGCGTATGCAGCGTTCCCGTCAGCGTATGATGCAAGCTGTTCCTGAGGCAGATGTGGTTGTTACTAACCCGACCCACTTTGCGGTTGCTTTAAGGTATAAGCAGGACGAAGATCAGGCGCCGATTGTTTTGGCAATGGGGCAGGATAATATCGCGCTAAAAATTCGTGAAATCGCTAACGAAAATGAAATACCTATCGTGGAAAATCCTCCGCTTGCACGGGCTCTTTACGCCTCATGTGAACTGGATCAGGAAATTCCGTTTGAACATTACAGGGCGGTCGCCGAAATTATTGGGTACGTGATGCGACTGAGGAAAATAAATTAGTAGGGGAAAAGCGGGCTGATGACGTCCAAGGAAAATGTGGGAAGTGGTAAGGACCGGAGTTTTTACCTCGGGGTTGATGCCCGGCAACTGGCGGTCGTGTATTTCTTGGTCGCAACGCTGATTGTTATCGCAGCGATTTTGGGGCGGGAGTTGAGCCCATTAAGTCTGATCATTTTAAGCGGAATGGTACTGGTGGCTACAGGCTTGGGGCTCTGGTATTTCATTTTCCATGGGCTAAGAAAGGCCTCTTCGGGAAAGATCGACCTGGTGGCTGAATTTGTCTCTGCAAGCCCCGAAGGCCGTTTGGTGACAACGCGAGAGGGCAAGTTTGTTTTCGCCAATGACGCCTATTTTGATGTCCTCAAAATTGATAAAAAGCAGGGCAACAAAACTCTTCTTGAGGTCATGGGTGATAATATCTCAGCGCGGGAGCAGTTAAAGTCGCTGCGAAACGCAGCTGCCAAAGGCGATGTTATCGATATGCGAGTCGAGATGAAGACCACTGATGGACGTTGGCTTGCCATTTTGGCCCACCAATTGAAAGAAGTATCAGAGTACATCATCTGGTATGTGGCAGAGACAACTTCACAACATAAAATCGAAGAGGTTGAGCGCAGCGAGCGTGAAAAACTGTCTGAGTATTTTAATAATGCACCTGTCGGTTTTTATTCATTGGATGAAAGGGGGCGCATTCAATTTGTGAACCGGATCTTTGCTGAATGGCTGGGGTATCACCAAAGAGAACTTTCTGAAGGCAATATTACTTTTGGCGACCTTGTGGTGGCAGGGGATGATCGTCAATTGAACTTGATGGATAACATCTCTGACAAAATTGCACGTTTTGAAGGTGAGTTGCAACTGACACGAAGAGATGGAACCATCCTTCCGGTCCAGGTGACGCAGACCCTTGTTAAAGACGAAGAGGGTGGTGTTGTCGGATCACGAAGTGTGGTGCGAGAACTTTTGCAGGAGCAGCTTTGGAAAG
The DNA here is from genome assembly GCF_015143595.1 of Sneathiella sp. P13V-1. Taxonomy (NCBI): domain Bacteria; kingdom Pseudomonadati; phylum Pseudomonadota; class Alphaproteobacteria; order Sneathiellales; family Sneathiellaceae; genus Sneathiella; species Sneathiella sp. P13V-1. The sequence goes on from NZ_WYEU01000004.1 coordinate 118,959, forward strand.
AGCGAGTTGAAAGTGCAGAGCAGTATTTCCGCCGTTTCTTTGAGGCCGCCCCAATTGGTATTGTTCTTCTTGATGAAGATGGCAACGTAATTGAGGGGAACCCAGCCTTCCGCGTCCTCACTGAAACTGTAGTTGATAGTGCTATCGGCCATCACGTTACAGAACTGGTTGCAGAAAGTGACCGCGAAGAACTTCGCGAAAAGCTCTCCATGGCATCCGCAAGTGATCTCGCATTGAAACCAGTCGAGATGAAATTGAATGACGGAGAACGTGTCGCCAACTTCTATATCAGTGCTGTTGGCGGCGTGGAAGGTAACACTGGCGGGATGCTCGTTCACATCATTGACACATCTGCCCAACGTCAGCTTGAGGTTCAGTTTGCACAAAGTCAGAAAATGCAAGCGGTTGGCCAGTTGGCCGGCGGTATCGCCCATGATTTTAATAATCTACTAACTGCGATGATCGGTTTTTGTGATCTGTTGCTTCTGCGTCATCAGGTGGGGGATCAGTCCTACTCTGACATCAGTCAGATCAAACAGAATGCAAACCGTGCAGCAGGTTTGGTTCGTCAATTGCTGGCCTTTTCCAGACAGCAAACTTTGCGTCCAAAAGTAACGGATTTAACTGAAGTCTTGGCAGAACTTTCCAATCTGTTGCGCCGCCTTATCGGTGAGACCATTGACCTGGAGATCAAGCACGCCCGTGATTTATGGTTGGTGAAAGTTGACCACAGCCAGTTTGAACAGGTTGTGATTAATCTAGCGGTGAATGCGCGAGATGCGATGTCAGGTGAAGGTCGCCTTACCTTCAAGACGGAGAACTATACCGTCCGGCAACGTGGTCAAGATGCCCACGAATTAGTGCCAGAGGGGGATTACATCAAGATCAGCGTGACAGATACCGGTACCGGTATCCCTGAGGATGTGATTGCGAAGATTTTTGACCCATTCTTTACTACTAAGAAAGTTGGTGAAGGCACAGGCCTTGGTCTCAGTACCGTTTACGGTATCATCAAGCAGACCGGCGGATTTATTTTCGCCCTAAATAACGATGATAAAGGAACTACTTTTGAGATTTTTCTGCCACGCTTCTATGAAGAGGTGAAAGCAAGTGGTGAAGAGGAAGATGAAACGCGAGCATTCCACAGAGATCTCTCCGGCATGGGGACAATCCTTTTGGTGGAAGATGAAGATCCTGTCAGATTGTTTGCCTCTCGCGCCTTGCAGAATAAAGGATATGAGGTTCTTCAAGCGGATTGCGGTGAAACTGCACTTGAGCTTTTGGAGGATTACGAAGGCGAAATTGACCTTCTGATTTCCGACGTTGTGATGCCAAACATGGATGGGCCGACCCTTGTCAAGAACATAAAGGGTCAACTTCCTGATTTGAAAGTTATTTTCATCTCCGGCTATGCGGAGGATGCCTTCAGGAAAGATCTCGATTTTGACGTCAGTGAAATCGATTTTCTGCCAAAACCGTTTTCGTTGAAAGAGATCGCAGAGAAAGTAAAAGAGGTTCTGGGTTAGGAGTTTTCTCCTAATCCAACTCCATAAGTATTTTGTAAAGTAGAATATTTACATAAAATATTAACTCTCTATACTGTTTGTGTCCAAATAACCTCTGGACCAGTTGTGCGTACAAAAAATATTTCAGGGCAAATAACGCCTTAAAAAAAGCACTAGGGGAGGAAACTCATGAAGAAGTTAACGCTCGCGGCCATTCTCGGCGCGCTTGCCTCATTCATTGCAACACCTGCGTTGGCGGATGGTCATTGCAAACACTCCAAATGGGGTAAGGATGACGAAATCGGGTCAGCCAACCTCGTTACACCTGATCAGGTTATGATGGCGGCAAAGCTCGTTAAGAAAGGTCAGACACATCCACTTGGTATTGTCATCGATCCGACAACACCGGCATTTCCGCCACGTGGTATGATGCTGCAAGTGGTTCAGCCCAATCAGCAGGGTGGTCAGAAACTAAACGCTTTTGGTTATCCGGGAACCTATAACGATGATATCGCCCAACTCTGGTTTGGTATCGGCCCGCAAATTGATGGCCTTGGTCATCTGGGTGAAGACGGCCTCTATTATAATTGTAACGACGAAAAAGATTTCGCCAAACTGACAGGTCTCACAAAACTGGGTGTTCATAACATTCCACCTTTGGTCGGCCGTGGTGTATTGATAGATATGGCGAAGCATTTCAAAAAAGATGTATTGGATGGCGGTGAAGCATTTACGGCTGCCGACATTCAGGACGCCGCAAAAGCCCAAGGCGTTGAAATCCGTAAAGGCGATGTAGTTCTCTTCCATACGGGATGGACAGATAACAAATTGACACAGGATCCAAAAGCATGGGTTTCAATGGAGCCCGGCCTGTCCAATGATGCGGCTGTATATCTTGCGGGTCTTGATGTTATGGCTGTTGGTGCAGATACCTGGGGTATTGAAGCTGTTCCGCCAATGAAGGGAGACAAGCTGTTTTATGGTCATGTGACCCTCTTGAAAGAGCATGGCATTTATATTCTGGAAACGATGAATACAGGCCGTCTCGCCAAAGAGAGTGTGAACGAGTTTATGTTTGTTCTTGGTCAGGCGCGTGTGCGTGGCACGGTCCAAATGATCATTAATCCGGTTGCCATGTGGTGATTTTGAACTGATCAAAATGAAAGCCCCGCTTAAACGCGGGGCTTTTTATGTGAGGTTCTTTTTCATCGCTACCCGCCCATATTTCCAAAGCGGCGTTTCTGTCTCCGCTTCAGCACGCTTTTGAATGTCGGGGTAAGGGGTTAGGTCTTCTAAACTACCAAATCCAAACCGGCGGTAGTAAGGGGCGTTGAAGGGCACGTCTTTGAAAGTGAGAAGAAAGGTACGTGGATAATTTAGTTCAGTAGCCCTTGCGATCGTCTGTTTCAAAAGGGTACTGCCTATTCCTTGCTTCGAATGATCCTTGTGAACGGAAAGTTCTTTGATATAGAGCCCATCAGGAGAATGTTCTGTGGCGCAATAGCCAACTATTTCTTTGGTCGTTGCTTCAGCAACCAAAACCCAACCGCCATTCTTCACAATCACTGGATATTCATCGGCAGGAGTTGAAGGCATTGCCGCAATGTCATCATAGCCAATTTCGGCAAAGACATCCCCCGCCGCATCTTCCACGGCGGGCAGATGTTTAAAGTCTTCATCTGTTGCTAATCTGATGATGTAATCACTTAAGGTCAAAGAGGATGCTGTCCCAATATCATTGTGCAATGGGATGATAATATACCACCTTCATTATGTACCAAGGCAATATCGTGTTTTTTAACCTGTCTCGCACCTTCATTGCCGCGAAGCTGTCTGACGGCTTCAACAATGCCGTGCATACCGCCAGAGGCGCCAGCTTGAGCATATGAAAGTAAACCACCATGGGTGTTGATGGGAATTGACCCTTCAATCGCTGTTTCACCAGAGGCGTAGAGCGCGCCGCCTTCACCGCGTTTGGCGAGACCCAATTCTTCGGCTTCAATAATGGGTACGATGCTGAAACAGTCATAAAGTTCTGCAAAATCAATATCTGAAGGAGAAAGACCGCTCATTTCGTAAGCCGCTTTACCAGAAATTTCCGTTCCAAATTCTGTTAATGAGGGAGCCATTGTCATATGCTCATGGGTGTGACTTTCGCCAATTCCATGAAGGTAAGCGGGTTTACCTTTAAGATCCTTTGCCCGATCTGCACTGGTTACCACTAATGCACCAGCAGCATCTGAAATCAGGCAGCAATCTAATATATTAAGAGGGGTTGAAATGGGTTTTGAGGATAGGACATCATCTATAGTCAAATGCTTGCTCTGAGGACTTGAAGGATGTCTTATCGCATGGTCCCGCGCACGGACTGCGACAGCGGCCATCTGTTCCCTTGTGGTGCCATATTCATGCATATATCGATTGGCGATCATGGCATAAAAGGAGGGGATGAGAGGGCCGTAAGGGTTTTCGAAATAGGGATGACCTACTTGTGTAAGGGCTTTGACGGCATCATCTCTGCTTTGGCCCGTTGCCCGGTTTTCACCCGCAGTGATCAAAACGGTTTTTGCTTGTCCTGATGCAATGGCCATCGCGGCGTGATGTAATGCCGCCCCGGGTGTTCCGCCGCCCACCGTCAAAGAGGCACAAAAAGTTGGCTTTATCCCTAAATACTCAGCGAGGACAGATCCCATCATGAAATACGGTTCTGTCATGGAATAGGCGGTCAGAAGGCCGTCGATATCCTTCATTTCAAGGCCTGCATCCTCAACAGCGCGTTTGGCCGCTTGTGCATTTAGACCGAGACCGCTGAGCTCCGGTACTTTGCCAATGTCAGATTCGCCGACACCCGCAATAACAACGTTGTTTTTTATCATGTGTCGGCCTCCGTCTTGCTTAAACGGAATTGCGGGACTTTGGTGTCGTTTTGCCTGTTTTCAAAGCACACTTCTACAGGGGCGCCAATTTGGCATTGATCAAGATTGTTACCGATCAGGTTTGTCATGATACGGGGACCTTCATCCAGATCCACCAACACAATCATGTAGGGGGTGTGGGCTCTAAATTCCGGAGTTGGACCTCGATGGACTTCGGTGAAACTATGAATGACACCCTTGCCGGACGGCTCTTTCCATTCGGCTTTGTCTGATCCGCATGATGGGCAGAGATGTGATGGGAAAAACCGCCACGAGTTACAATCAGTGCATTGTTGAATAACAAATCTGTTTTCTTTTGCCGCGTCCCAATAAGGGCCAGCATCCGGCCCCACATCAGGGGAGGGGAGTAAATGTTCCATTTACGCCTCCTCTAGTTCAGCTTCCTTTGCGGCACCGGATTTAATGAGCCCATCAATCCGGGCATCAGTGAAACCAGCTTCTTTTAGGACTTCACGACTGTGCTCACCAAGGCGTGGCTGCAGCAAGCGAATGGTGGAAGGTGTTTTGGAGAATTTGATAGGCGGCTCCGCCATGCGGATTGTGCCTTCACTCGGATGCTCGAACGTCCGCCAGAAGCCTGTTGCCAGAAGCTGTTCGTTTTCTAGCAGATCATCGATCTTGTTAGAGGTCTGAACAGGGATATTGGCATCAGATAGTACATCCAACCACTCTGCCGTGGAGCGAGTGGCAACGATTTCCCCCAAAATACCATAAACCTCATCAGAGTGCTTGGTGCGGCTTGCCAGGCTCTCAAAACGTGGATCGGTCTTTAGCTCAGGTCTGCCCGCAACATCAAAGAAGTCCTGCCAGTTTTTATCTGTATAAGGCAGAACAGCGAGATAGCCATCCGTTGTGGCATAGGGACGACGTTGGGAATTCAGTAGCCGTTTATATCCAAGGGTGTCGATGGCCGGTTCAAACACAGCGCCATTTAGATGTTCCACCATCACATAATCCACGAGGCATTCAAACATAGGAACTTCGATGGCTTGGCCAGTACCATGACGTTCACGATGGAATAGGGCGGCCAATACAGCATAGAGCACGTTGAAGGAGGAGGTTTTGTCGGCCACAATGGTTGGTACAAAACGTGGCTGATCAGATGTTACGGTCTGAAGGTCCGTGATACCAGCAGCGGCCTGAATAATATCGTCATATGCTGGGTTGTTTTCCAGCGGCCCACCTGAGCGGAAACCGTAAGTGGCACAGAAGACGATGTCTGGGTTGACCTTGCTGATGGTTTCATATTCAAGGCCAAGTTTCTTGGCAATGCGCGGGCGCATGTTATGGATGATGACGTCCACAGTTTTCACAAGATCGTAAAATGCTTCACGCCCATCTTCTTTGGTTAGATCCAGAACAACGCTTCGTTTGTTCCGGTTACATCCCATAAAGAAGGAGGCCATACCCTCAGTTTTGTATGGCCCGATTTTGCGGGTGGTATCCCCCGATGGCGTTTCTACTTTGATAACATCTGCACCTAAATCTCCCAGCATTTGACTGGCCCACGGGCCAAGCACAACTGTGGACAGATCAATGATGCGAATACCTTCGAGGGTTCCCGGCATGGATTTTCTCCCATTATTTTTATTATTTTATTTTGTCTGCAAGCTCCAATAGGTTTCGGGCCTGCTTGAGGTGAGGCATATCATACATCTTTCCGTCAATTCCGATAGTCCCAAGGCCCGGATTTTCTTCAAAGACCTGAACAATTTTCCGTGCGTGTGCGATTTCCTCATCACTGGGTGTAAAGGCCTCGTTGATGACATCCGGTTGTGCTGGGTGAATGGAAACTTTCCCAACATAGCCAGAACGAAGGTCACGCAGACATTCGTCCCGAAGCCCTTCGCTGTCTTTGTAGTCTACATACACAACACCAATCGGCTGTACATCAATAGCGCGTGCTGTCGCAAGACACATGGTACGCGCATATAGGAACGGATCGTCATAATCGCCCGTCCGCGGGTGTCTGTTGTTGCTGGCACCAAGGGCAGCTGCTAAGTCTTCGCCGCCCCATGTCATGCCCACAAGCCGATCTGTAATGCCATCAAGGTAGGTGTTGAACGTCAGCAGGGATTGCGCGGTTTCAGTGGCAACGCTGACAATTTTGGTTTTACCTGGCTCTATGCCTTCGCGAACCTCAAGCACGTCCAGGTAATCAGCCAGTTTGTTTACATCAGCCGCTGAATATACCTTCGGCAAAACGATGCCGTCTGGCCCCCCTTTTAATATGGCCGTGAGGTCAGGGAGGGACAGGGGATTATCCAGAGGATTAATCCGCACCCATAATTGTTGACGGGATCTGTCAGTGTTTTCTTGCAGGAAGTTGCACACCATGTCGCGGGCAATTTCCTGACGGTCATCAGCCACAGAATCTTCAAGATCAAGGATCAGGGCGTCAGCACTGTTCTGAAGCCCTTTCTCCATTTTGCGCTCACTGTCGCCCGGAACAAATAGCCAGGATCTGATCATGCCGCTGCTTTCATTTTCATTAGACCTGTGCGCTCAACATAAGCAATTTCCTCGTCGCGCTGATTGTAACCGATATGGACAAATTCGACGATCCCTTCACCGGGACGAGACTTACTCTGTCTTTTACCTTTAATTTTGGTGACAACACGGATGGTATCCCCGTGGAAAACCGGTTTTTTGAAGCGGATATTTGTCATGCCAAGATTGCCAAGGGTTGTTCCCAAGGTCGTGTCCGCTACAGTCACGCCAATGACAAGTCCAAGTGTGAACAGGCTATTGACGATGCGTTGCCCATAGAAGGTTGTTTTGGAATATTCTTCATCCAAATGCAGTGGCTGTGGGTTATGGGTCATCGCGCTGAACATAATGTTGTCCATTTCAGTTACCGTTCTGGTAAGCGCGTGATGAAACTCTTGTCCTTCTTCGAACTCTTCAAAATACAGGCCGGACATTCGGGTACCTCTCCTTCATTATTGTTTTTTTATTCGGATATACGAACTATTTTCGTATATTAAATACTGACAAACTGATCTGGTCAAGAGGGACTATGTCACCGTTTTAAAAAAAATAACAAATGTTAGATAGAATTACGCGCGATGCCCTAGAATTTTCGAAATCTCTGCAGCCTGAGACACAACGATATCAATAAACTTATCCCGTTCCCTTTGTGCGCGGGAGATAGGGACGCCGATTGTCAGCGCAGCAATGATCTGGCCGTCAGAATTATAAATAGGGGCGGCGAACCCACCGGAATCGAGTGAATAGTCTCCCATAGTGACAGAATAACCGTTTTCGCGAACTTTCTTGAGGCGATCTAGAACTTCTTCTTTTGTTTTGGCGGCCTTCTCTGTCAGCGGCGTAATATCGGCTTTCTTGAAATACTCCTCCAGCTGTGTTGGCGGGAGGGTGCTTAGAAAAAGTCTCCCGCTGGCGTTGGAGTGAAGGGCGCGCCTTGTCCCAATGGATAATGTGAACCGCACCGGTTTTGGAGATTCCGTGACATCAATATAAGTGGCGTGAAGCCCATCAGAATCTGGAACGGCAAGAAGAACAGTTTCCTCACTTTGTTGCATCGCCCTTTCCAAGTAAGGCTGTGCTATCTGCCTGATAGATCTACCCGCCAGAATAATGGAGGCGAGGGAAAAGGCTTCCGGACCCAGAAAATAGAGAGACCCATTTCGCGTCAGCATTTCCTGATCCGTTAAGGCTTTAAGCGTGCTGGAAAGAGAGCTTTTTGGAACATCAAGGCTGATAGACAATTGGGACAAGGTCATCCCGCCTGGGTTCTCCGCTAAATTTCGCAAAAGGGAAAACGCACGGGGCAGGACCATTGGCCCTTCTTTTCTCACTGCTGTAGATGTCATGACGCCTCAAGTAATTCCAAAATCCGAACTTCAGAAAAGATGTTCGTATATATGAAATTACTTGAGTGCTGTAAATTGGTCAATAGTGGCAATCTATTGATTGCAAGGTCTCATTAATTATTTAGGGAATAAGAGACTGGTATGGTTATGGCAGAGCATCAGTTCATTATTTCGATCTTCGGAATTAATCTTACCAGTCATAAAGATTGCAAACTCTGTAAGACGAGGGAAGTTACTGCCGTCATCCATCATATAATAGCGGTTACCAGTGTTTCCACGCTTGGCAGCTCTCGTTAAAACCCGAGCTGTTTTTTTACGAATTTCCTCAATGGCTTCATCGCCACTTGCATTCAGGATTTGTTTTAGTAGCTCGGGCTGAATTTTTTTCCAGGAATCTTGTCTGTTTATATCGAAGTTTGAGGACACTGTTCTGTCTGCGGTAATCAGCGGTTTTAGACTTTCGTCATCTGCGTTAATGGATTTTAGCCAGTTCTCTACAAGTCTCTTGTCACACATCGCAAAATCTGCAATTTCTTCAATATCTTCATCTGTGATTTTGCCATTCGTTAGCTCTTTTGGAATTTCTCCCCCAATTTTTTTAGAAGCCATTTCTCCATACATGCTATACAGCACTTCATAAAAGACGTTTTCTGGTTCTGGAACTTCTTCACCCGGATCGTTTAATGGGACTGTAGATTGATCAACGGCATAAATCATGCTCATTTTTCGAAGGGCTCCTAGCGTCAGACGATCCTCTTGTTTTTCGGGGTGTCGTCCTTGATAGGCTCTAATCGGTTCTTCAAGGTTAACATATTTAAAAAATTCACCAACCCGAATTTCTCGGAAAACTCTATCGCATATTTTCTCTGCTTCTTCGCGATTTTCTAACTGGGTAATCAGGCTTCCCGTTGACAGGGCTGCCAACATTTTGTCCGTATGAATGACAAGATTTATTTCTTCAAACTTTCGTCCAAAATGTGCAGCGTAGTACTCAACAGCCAACGCAATAGTATAGGATGTGGTTTTGACGGGTTTGTGTGCTCCTTCCCAAACAACTTTGGTTTGATCTACGATAAATGTGTAGTTCAGGAACGCTGTGTTCAGATCTTCATAGAAACCCGTGTTGTAAAATCCGTATGGAAGCCCGGTTTGTGCGTCAATCCAAATAATGGAGAGCATGAGATTGTCCGAAGGGCGTTCGGGAGTATAAGTGTATCCATCAGTTAGACGTCTCAAAACACTTTTACCATATCGCCCCCGTTTTCCATATTCGCGCAGATCCGTTTGCTGAAATAGAATACTACACATGAGTAGATAGAAATTTGGAGATCCAGCTTCACCGCCATCGTTATTAAAGGTGCGGCAGGCATCGGGCCAAAGCAAAACTTCACGTTTGCGATCACCATGGCGATCCTTGGTTGCTGGGTCGTTAGCAGCTTCAAAACGTTGAGCAGGGAAGTTTTCAGCTAAGAGGCCTCGTTTTTGGAACGGTGGAGAACTTACTTGATATTGGTCAATATTAGTTTCATTGCCAATGGTTTCGTTTCCAAGAATTACTGTCATTAATGTAATGAACTCACGACCAGACTTAGGAAGAGGGACCTCCACCCGTAAGGCACCACCATCTTCCAGGAAAGGATGGATGGGATGAATGTCAGGGTAGTCTGAGGGAACTTTCGAGAGGCAGGTAATAAATCGGGCATATGAAATGAGATCAAGTTCGTACTGGGATTTTGTTTCTTTATTCAAAATTCGTTGAGGAATGAATTTATCTAAAGATGCATTGATATAAGGATTTTCCTTATTGAGTTCTTTGTCGCCAAACATGATGTGTCCTTCAATGAGTAAGAGAGCAATTGAAGAACGGAGAAAAATCATATTTGTGAAATATACAAACAAACAGTCTTGACTGTTTTTAATAATTCCATTACGACTTCCTAAATTAAGGGAAAGGGAGGTTCAAATGGGAAACTTCAAATCTAGATCAAGAGTAAGTGTCGCGTCAGTTGGTGGTGCTGCGGTGATGATTGTTTTCGGGACGATGTCGTCAGCTTCGGCAATGGAAAAATGGAATTTGGCAAATGCTTACGGCGCCAAAACGCTTCATGTTGAAGGGAACCAGGTCTTTGCGGACGAATTGAAAGATGCCAGCATGGGCGTTATTGAAGTGACCGTTCATGCCGGGGGATCACTCGGGTATAAGTCGGTTGATCATTTTGATGCTGTCTCTGACGGCGCGGTGGAGATCGCGGATACTCCCGGCGGGTTTCTCGGGGGGATTGATCCGCTTATGACCTTATCTTCCTTGCCGTTTCTGGTGAAGACGGTGGAAGAGGCCAAAATATTAAAGGATATTGCTTTCCCAGAATATGAAAAAGTGTTTGAGAAGGCGGGGCAAAAACTCCTTTATGCGTCTCCTTGGCCGGCATCCGGGATCTGGGCGAAAATGCCGGTCACGTCATCGGAGAAGCTTAAGGGTTTGAAAATCAGAACTTATGATCCGGGTGGAACGAAGACGTTTCAGAAAATCGGGGCGGCGCCTATTCAACTTGCTTGGGGGGATGTTGCGCCTCAATTGGCAACTGGCGGTATTTCGGCCGTTTTGACTTCTGCTGAAGGAGGTGTGGCCCAAAAATTTGTTGAGCATACAGCCTATTTTACCGAGATAAATTACGCGCTTCCGCTCAATTTCGTTCATATGAACAAAGATGTGTATGACGGCCTGTCTGAAGGACTAAGAAAAGCCGTTGATATGGCCGCGGAAAAAGCGTCTCAGCGCAATTGGGCAGAGGTTGTCGGACGGACGAAACGCAATTACGACCTGGTCAAGAAGGATGGTGGCACCGTTGTCACGACTGAAGCGGCTGCAGTACTTGGCGACCTTTCCGAAGCCGGTACGGACGTGATGAACGAATGGCTTTCAAAGGTTGGCGATCGGGGGCAACAGATCATCAAGAAATTCAGGGAAACCAAAGGGTAAATGAAGAATGAGGGGGGCGCCTTCTTTTAAGCGAGTTTAGAAGGCGTCATTTTTGAGGGAGGTCATTTTGTTGTCCATAGTCGATAAAATCTCAAAACTGGCGGCTGTAATATCTGGGGGAATATTGGTTTCTATGGTGGGATTTATCCTGTTAGAAATTGTGCTTAGAAGCTTTTTCTCAGCCTCTACGTTTGTCTTGGATGAGTTTGTTGGCTACGGAATTGCGATAATGACCTTCCTTTCTTTTTCCATGGCGTTAAAAGAAGGGGCTTTTATCCGCGTAAATTTGCTTATTGCACACTTAAATGTGTTTTATCGGCGTATTTTCGAAGTGATATTCTGCTTTGGTGGAATAACTCTCTTTTCATATGTGGCTTTTTATCTCAGCCGAACTGTCTGGAGAAATTTTGACCGGGGGGTCACAAGTAACTCGATTGCCGAAGTACCTCTTTGGATACCGCAGTCTTTGATGTTACTTGGTGTTGTTATACTCGTTTTGCAGTTTGCAGCGCTTTTCATTTCCTATCTTCGCGGGGCTCCCATCTCCAACACATCCGAAGAGCTCTAGGAGGGGGTATGGAACTCTTTGCTGGTCTTTTCGTGCTGCTATTGATTTTTCTGTATCTGGGGCTCGGGGTTTGGGTATTTATCGGGCTGATTGCTGTCTCTATCTCGGTTCAGTTTTTCCTGCTGGATATGAATTTCGCCAAAATTGGTGCAATTGCTACTAACATTATGTTGCGAAGTGCAAGTTCGTGGGAGTTAGCTGCCATCCCCATGTTTATTTGGATGGGAGATATCATTTTTAGAACTGATATTTCGAAGCGGTTGTTTGATGGACTTGTGCCTTTAGTCAACAGAATTCCCGGAAGATTACTTCACGCCAATATTGTCGGATGTACTTTATTTGCAGCGGTAAGCGGATCCAGTACTGCGACAGCTGTGACGGTCGGAAAAATTTCTCTGGAAGAGCTATCAAAGCGAGGATACGCGAAGGGTATTTCAGTGGGCTCTTTGGCAGGAGCGGGAAGTTTAGGCCTGTTGATACCCCCATCCATTGTTATGATTGTTTACGGCATTCTGGCAGAAGTTTCTATTATCAGCTTGTTTGCAGCCGGTGTAGTGCCGGGCCTAATGATCGCAGCTTTATATTCAACTTATATCGCATTTCGTGCAGATCGTACTGATGGGATCGTGCCTTTGTCCGACGATCAAGTGGAGAGGCGTTTTGGCTGGGCAGATTTTTGGAAATTATTTCCTGTCCTCTTGCTGGTAATGGTGGTTCTCGGTTCAATTTACTCAGGGTTGGCGACGCCGTCTGAAGCCGCCGCGATTGGAGTGACTACTGGATTGTTGATTGCACTATTTACGAAACAATTAACATGGGACTTGTTCTACAATTCAGTAATGAGTGCGGTGAAAATGTCGGCTATGGTGGTTTCTTTGGTTATCGCCGCTGCGTTGCTCTCGACAACGATGGGTTACCTTCACCTACCTCAGAATATTGCGGCTTCTATTTCTGCATTGGAGTTATCACCCTATGCTTTGATGGCAATTCTGGCGGTGTTTTACATATTATTGGGGTTGTTTCTGGAGGGGATCTCAATAACGGTGATGAGCCTGCCGATCACGTTGCCGCTTGTTGTTCAGGCGGGTTTCGATCCCATGTGGTTTGGAATATTTCTTATCCTGATGGTGGAACTGGCTACAATTACGCCACCTGTTGGATTTAACCTCTTCGTCCTTCAGGGCTTGACCAATATGACGATCTTTCAGATTGCCCGAGCGTCAGCGCCGTTTTTTGTGCTTCTTTGTATTGGTGTCGTGTTGTTGACCGCTTTTCCGCAAATCGCCCTTTGGCTTCCCAACTTGCTTGCTGGTGGATGAAAATGAAGCAGCAGCAACAGATACCAACGGCAATACTCCAGGGCAACAAGGTCGAGCTGTTGGCAAAAAGCATCTCAGAAGAAACCGAGGCACATGTCACTTGGGATCTTGCGAGAGATATTGTGGAAGAATTGATCGGTGCTCGTTTGTTTACGGTATTGATTAATAAAGAGGATAAGGGTTTGGTGTCTCGCGTGTATTCTTCTGATCCTGAAACCTACCCTGTTGGCGGTTCAAAAAAAATGGAAGAAACGCCCTGGGGGCAACTTCTTCTTCAAGATGGAATACCTTTCATCGCAAATTCCAGTGACGACATAAAATGGGCCTTTCCTGATCACGAACTTATTTTCTCCCTGGGGCTTGGATCTGCCCTTAACGTACCGATGCGCTTATTTGGGCGAACCGTTGGAACGCTTAATTTGCTGCATCGGTACGATTTTTACACTCAGGAGCATGTGAAGTTACTCGTTCCGATTGCAGCTATTTTGGCGCCCTTGTGCCTTAAAGATTTAGAATAGGAGATCTTCAAAAATGACGCTTAATCCGTCGATATGCCTGAAAGATGCAAATCTGCTTGATGTTCGAAAGGGAGAGCTTGTTGGCCTATGCAACATCTTCGTTGAAGCTGGTATGATCGTCGATGTCTCTGGCAGGGATCCCGAAACTGCGCAGCTAGTCATAGATGTGAAGGGTAAAACGGTTATGCCAGGCTTATGTGATGCTCATGTCCATGTCGTCGCAGCAACCGCAAGTTTTCCGGATTTGGAGAGGTGGGCGGGGAGCTATACCACTGCCAGAGCAGGGCAAATACTGTCAGGAATGTTGTCTCGTGGTTTTACAACTGTACGCGATTGTGGCGGCGCAGATTTCGGTATCGCTCAAGCAGTAGACGAAGGCTTTTTGATAGGCCCAAGAGTATTATTTTGTGGCCATGCCATTTCACAAACTGGTGGTCATGGGGATATGCGTGGCAAAGCAGATGATTGGGAGGCCTGTACCTGCTGTCATGGGCTTGGAACTATTGTTGACGGAGTGCCTGAGGTGCGGCGTGCCTGTCGCAATGAGCTACGCAAGGGTGCTCATTTTATCAAGATCATGGCGTCTGGTGGGGTGTCTTCACCAACAGACAGGATCAGCAATACCCAATTCGCCCTGGATGAAATTACAGCCGCTGTAGAGGAGGCAGAAGCTACAGAAACATATGTCGCTGCTCATGTTTATACCGCGCGTGCCGCTAAGCGGGTTTTGAAGTGCGGCGTGAGATCCATTGAACATGGCAACCTGATTGATGATGAGGTGATGGACCTGATGATCGAGAAAGGAGCTTTTCTCGTTCCAACGATGTCCACTCATGAAGTTTTGAAAAGTGAAGGTCTGGAAGGCGGCCTGACTGTTGAGATGCATGAGAAAGTGGATGAGGTGGTTGAGGCCGGATATCGTACTCATAAGCGCGCCCATGAAAAAGGTGTGAAACTGGTATTTGGAACGGATTTGCTGGGGGCGATGCACCGCCATCAACTGTTAGAATTTTCCATTCGAAGCAAGTTTCAAACACCGATTGAAATCATCCGCTCTGCAACATTGACAGCTGCAGAGCTGTTTAACATGGTAGGTAGAGTGGGCGAGATTGTGCCTGGTGCATATGCTGACTTGATTGTCATCGACGGTGATCCCGTTATAGATATCAAATACTTACAGGATCCTGACAGGTACCTGAAACTGATAATGAAAGATGGGAAAATATACAAAAACGCGATTTAAGATTTTGGTTGAAAAAATATGACAATTTAGGGCGATCCGATTACTCTGTTTGCGGATAAAGGCCATTTGCTTAAGTAGATTCGATGTAGATCAGAATTATGAATGCTTCATTGCCAGAAGGTAAAAATGCTCAACGCTCTGCCTTGACTAGAGAAAAGGTATTGAAGGCAACGTTGGATCAGATTTACGAATGCGGGATTCTTGCGGCTTCAACTCCGGAGATCGTGAAGCGTGCCGGGATTTCTCGCGGTGCCATGTTGCATCACTTTCCTTCGAAAGAGCAGCTTATTGCGGCTGCTGTTGAGAAGCTTCTAGAAGATGAAGTAGCCCTCATTGAAAAAGAAGCTGAAGCATATGCAGATCATGAAAAATCCATCGATGATTTCGTAGATTTCTTATGGGAACGTTTCTCAGGGCGCCTATTTATGATCACAATGGATTTTTTATCTAGCGCACGCACTGATGAAAAACTCCGTGAAGCGGTGATTCCGGTTAGTTTGAATTTCCATACTTCCCTAAATCAAATCTGGATTAAGTTTTTCCCTCATAAACAGAAATCAACTGATCAGATACAGCTTTTGCTTAATACAACAATGTGTTTGATGCGTGGAATGGGGGTTCAAACAGTTATTAAAGATGATCCCACATATTTCGATGGCATTCGTGAATACTGGAAAACGCTGATTCATAGCCAGTTGGATTAAGTGCTGGCGCTTCATCTACCAAAGGAAGGTAAGGCAAAATAAAACCCCTTGAAAACGATGTGTTTTCAGGGGGTTGAATGGTGAGCCCGACAGGATTCGAACCTGTGACCCACTGATTAAAAGTCAGTTGCTCTACCAACTGAGCTACGGGCCCACAATCTAATTTTATCACGTTGTGACAATGTTTTAAACCGTTACATCGTCGTGATGCGGCTGCAACATAGGGGGGACTTTCCAATTGGTCAAGCAGCTTTTTTATTTTTTTTTACACTTCAATTTTTCTTTGTCTCTTTGATCCGGTTATGTGACTATCTATGTAGGATGTAAGCAAGGAAAAGCCTTGCTTTTTAGTTATTTAAAATGAACTGAGGAAAGATGAAAAAAATCTCGCTTCTCTCCAAAAGTCTATTGGCTTTCGCGCTCGTATTGTCTTTGACGGGCCTTGTAAAGGCGGCTGAAAATCTAGATCCAGAGAATACCCTGTATCTGGATTTAAAATATGGGCGTGTCGTGATCGAACTTTATCCCCGCGTGGCGCCTAAACATGTTGCCAGAGTGAAAGAGCTTGCGCGACAAAAATTTTACGATGGCCTGAAATTCCACCGTGTTATCGAAGGCTTCATGGCCCAAACAGGTGACCCTGACGGCAATGGTCGTGGTGGGTCAGGTCAAAAAATCCGTGCTGAATTTTCCAACATTCCTCATGACCGCGGTATCGTGTCCATGGCGCGCGCAAGATCCCCACATAGCGCAGATAGCCAGTTCTTTATCGTGCTGGAGGATAGCCCTCATTTGAACCGCAAATATAGTGTGTTTGGCAAAGTTGTTTCAGGGATGGAGTTTGTAGACCAGATTGAAAAAGGGTACGGCCAAGGAGGTCAGGTCAGGAACCCTGATCTCATGCTCCGCCTTCGGGTTGCGGCAGACGTTCAATAAACAAATAAAAAGCGGGCCAAAAGCCCGCTTTTTTAATCTCTTCTTTAGGCAGCTTGCCTCAACCCCAATCGCTTCCAGACTTCCTTCAACGAAGATACCAGATGATCCATCATCTGATCATCATGGAATGGGCTTGGTGTAATCCTTAAGCGTTCCTCGCCACGTGGCACGGTCGGGAAGTTAATTGGCTGGATGTAGATGCCATAGTCTTCCAAAAGCATGTCACTTGCCTGCTTGCATAGCGCGGCATCATATACCATCACAGGGACAATATGAGTGGGGGTTTGCAATACAGGCAGTCCCGCATCCATAAGAAGTTTTTTAAGGGTCGCAGCGCGTTCCTGATGGGATGCGCGCTCCATCTGGCTTTGTTTCAGGTGTCGGACACTTGCAAGGGCACCAGCCGCCACAGCAGGGGGTAGGGTCGTTGTGAAGATAAATCCAGAAGCGTAGGAGCGAATGGCATCTACAATGGCCTCAGAGGCGGTAATAAAGCCGCCTACAACACCAAATGCCTTACCTAAAGTCCCTTCCATGATATCAATGCGATCCATCAAGCCTTCGCGTTCAGCAATACCGCCGCCCCGTGGTCCATAAAGGCCTACTGCGTGAACTTCGTCCAGATATGTCATGGCGTTGTATTTATCGGCCAGATCACAAAACTCTTTCATCGGCGAGATGTCGCCGTCCATGGAATAAACAGATTCGAACGCAATCACTTTCGGGCGATCAATATCAATCTGTTTGAGCTTTTCTTCCAAATCGGCAACATCGTTGTGCTTGAAGATAACTTTTTCACATTTCGAATGACGCACCCCATCAATCATGGACGCATGATTAAGTTCATCAGAAAGGATCACCGCATTTGGAAGCAGCTTTCCCAATGTGCTGATTGTCGCGTCATTGGAGACAAAGCCTGACGTAAAGACAAGGGCACGTTCCTTGCCATGAAGATCTGCAAGTTCTCGCTCCAATTCGCAAATCATATGGGCGTTACCGGAAATGTTACGCGTGCCGCCAGCACCTGCTCCAAATTCGTCAATGGCATCTTTCATGGCAGCCAGTACTTTTGGGTGCTGGCCCATACCAAGATAGTCGTTTGAGCACCAGATAGTGACTTCGGCAGTTCCATTTTCTGTATGGCGTGTTGCCCGTGGAAAATCTCCTGCGTGGCGCCCGAGCTCGGTAAAGACCCGATAGCGTTTCTCAGATTTGAGATCAGCGATGGCCTTCTCGAACACCTCGTTATAGTTCACTGCCATACCGACAATTTCCTTTTCTAGCCCGTCTTGATCTTTTATTAGTATAAGATCATAAAATATTTATATACGTTGAATAGCGAATTTGCCCCCCTGACATCAAGGGACAAAAAGTCGCATGCTACTTAAGCTATCCGCTAATATAGATAGCTTTTCTCCCGATTCCAACTTAATGCGCCATAAACACAGGCAAGGTGCACTTGGCTAATATTGCTCCGGTCACAGCACCAAATAACAAGCGCCTCAACCGCCCTCTGGTATAGGCGCCCATCACCATCAAATCTGCATCGCAGTCTTTCGCGGCATCCATTAAGGATTGAGCTGTAGAACTGCCAGATCCGCTATTAATATTGCGACTTTCGGCCTCAACACCATGAAGCTTCAAATAGCGAAGTGCCATTTCAGGGCTAATTTCTTCGCTCAAATCGTCAATGGCGCAAATAACGGTTACTTTTTCCGCCTGTTTAATCAAGGGAAGAGCCGCTGTCAGTGCCCTACTGGATTGAACGGAGCCATTCCATATCACGGCAATGCGTTTGCCGAAATTTGCATCCAGGCCGTGATCAAC
The DNA here is from genome assembly GCF_015143595.1 of Sneathiella sp. P13V-1. Lineage (NCBI taxonomy): Bacteria > Pseudomonadati > Pseudomonadota > Alphaproteobacteria > Sneathiellales > Sneathiellaceae > Sneathiella > Sneathiella sp. P13V-1. Next base: position 137,331 of record NZ_WYEU01000004.1, read on the forward strand.
CACTAATACCGGGCGCCCGGTTTCCAGGATGGCGGCGTTAAGGGCTTGCTCATTATCGCTGCTATGTTCTTCAGATTTCTTGCAGGCCACAAGCAAATCTACCATCCGTCCATATTCCGGAATCAAATCTTCCTGAGATCCAACTTTCGTCATGAACCAAGCCGAGGCTTGTTGGCCGGGTTGAGTGCTTGGAAACTCGGCAACAGGGATGTTTTTCTTTTCGCAGATATCGTTGAATAGTTGTTCTGCTTTTTTGCTGCGCTGGGAAGCGTCTTTTTCTGCGAGTTCGATAACATTTTCGATCATCGCGGTGGTCATGCCTTCACCTACAAAGGCCGCTGCGTTTCTGGGATCTTGTTGGACATGCAGAGCGTCCACATGAGCCCCCATTTTGTTCGCAAAGGTTAGGGCACTACAAAGGGCGGTATCATCACAAGTTGTGTCTGCGCCGCCCATGGGTACGAGAACTGTGTTTAAAGACATATACACCCCTTTATCCTGTTAGCAGGCCTTCATTATATCTCTAATTTAGCGTTTCGAACAGTTTTTCCTATGCAACTCATGGATACTTGATCGCAAGTGAGTGAGATTTTGATCTGGCGTGCCATCTGCGGATATTCTGATCCAATCGGTTTTAAATCTACTTGCTCTTTGAATTTGCTGCTGTGTGATTTCCCACGTGGCGTCTGAAGCGTCATTTCGCCTAGCGGCAAGTCGTTCCTGCAAAACTGCTGGGCTGACATCAAGCCAGACGCCTTGAAAAGGGACACCTATTTCATTAGCGAGCTTTTCGATCTTTTGCTGATCAGTAATTCGGTCAAAAACGGCATCTAAAATAACACTATGGCCCGCTTCCAATATTGTGCGGGCGTTTTGCCCCATCAGGGAATAGACGCGTTCAGATACTTCTGGTGTGTAAGCGCTTTGTGGCATGGGGCTGTATTTGTCGCATCCCATTAGCTTCCTGCGGATTACATCTGTTCTTAAAATGATGGCGCCAGGACTTGGTGCCAAATCAGAGGCTATCGCTTTTGCAAGAGTAGACTTGCCGCTGCCTGAAAAGGCTCCCAAAGCCAGTAGTGATGGGGAACGAGGTCTTAAATAGTTGTTTGCTTTTTGGAAAAGCTGTTGCGCCTTTTTGGCGAGTTTTGACGTTTCATTCTCATCCTGACATTGAAGAGATCTGTTGGCCGCAACATGACACCTGATGCCAGCGCGCAGACTCAGAAAAAACGGCAATAATTTAAGGGCTTCAAACGCTTGGCTCTCTTCAAGCCATCCCATTTCCGCGACATATTCATTTAGAATTGTTGTCGCGGCTCTCGATTGCTTCTTGTCTTCAAGATCCATCAAAAGGAAGGAAAGGTCATATAGTATGTCGGAGATGGCGAAATCGTCTTGATACTCAATGGCGTCAAATATGCGGGCCTTGCCATTGAATACGCAAATATTCTGAAGGTGAAGGTCGCCGTGCCCCATTCGGAAAAAACCATTTCTCACACGCTCTTCCCAAAGAGGCCTTAGTTGTTCATTGATGGCATGAATATCCGTCAAAAACGCTTCGACTTCTTCTTTATCGAGAATGTCAGGGCAGAAGTTTCTGAATTGTAGGAAATTCTGGTTAATAACGGTCTTAAAGTCGGGAACAGCGTTGAGGTCCGAAATTATCTCGGCACTTTTGTGAAAGTGGCTTAAATCATCAGCAAGCTGGATGCACATCTCTTCATCCAGTTTTCCTTTTGCTGAAATTTGGTCAAGCTGGTACCCATCCGGAAATCTGTGCATTTTGATGAAATGGCACTGAATTTCGCCGTCACCATCTATATTGATTATCCCACGCTTGGATAGATAAACCGGATAAAGCCCAATATACATGTCTTCCGCAGTTCGTTTGTTCCGCGAAAGTTCAGCCTTACTATGCTCTAGGCGCATTTCCTTTGTGCTATAATCCATATGATCAAAGTGAACAGGTTTTTTCACTTTGATGGCAAACTGTTTGCCTAAAAGAACTGTCGCGCCGTGGGTTTCGATAAGTCGAATAGAACTATTCTGCGTCTCCCCCCACAAGGTAGGCGTGGCCTGCAGTGCATGAATGATTTTTTCATGCAACTTTTGTTGTTCGATCAATGTAGGCGACATTCTTAAGTCCCGGCAGAGGACGCCGTTGTGGCATGATCCGGCGAAAGAGGATCCTGGTGGATGATTGCTTCTGCGTTTGGAAAGGCCGCCACAATTTTTTGTTCAACAGATTCAGCGATTGCATGGGCGTCTGACAATTTCAGGTCAGGAGGTAAATCCAAATGAAGCTGCACAAAAACATGTTGTCCGGATTTTCGCGTTCTCAAGTCATGAAAACCCAAGGCGCCTTCTTCCTCCTCAACAATTTTCTTTATTTTGTCACGCTCTTCATCAGGGAGTTCTTCATCCATCAAATCTACAAACGATGCTTTCACAATTTCATAGGCGTTGTAGGAGATGTAAACGGCAATACCCAAAGCAAATAACGAGTCGGCAATATACCAACCCATTTGCACAGACAGTACTAGAGCAATAATAACGCTAATATTTACTAGAATATCACCAAGATAATGTAGTGAGTCAGCGGAAATGGCAACAGAGCGAGTTTGCGAAATGACGTAGCGTTGAAACATAACAAGCCCCAATGTCAAAACAATGGAAACCACCATCACGGCAATACCTATCGTACTTGCATGTATTGGGTCTGGATTGACTAGTTTTTCAAGTGCTTGCAGTGCCAGGAAGATGGCAGAACCCACGATAAACGCAGATTGGAAAAGGCCGGCTAGTGCTTCAGCCTTACCATGCCCGAAGCGATGTTCGTTATCTGCTGGGGTGAGGGCGTGGCGCACAGCAAATAAATTCACAAGAGATGCGCCAAAATCAAGCATGCTGTCTACTAGTGTCGACAAGATGGAGACCGAGTTTGTCGCCAAGTAAGCCCAGATTTTTATACTGATCAAAAAAAGTGCAACTGACACCGCAGCATAAGTTGCGCGTTTCATCAGTTTTTCGTTTCGGTGGTTACTTTGCTTTACGTCTGAAGTCATTTTTAGTCGAGGTCTAGCTTAAGGATACAGGATTGATTTAATCCATCCATTTTCTGTTTTGTTGTACTGTCTGCGTTCATGCAGTCTAAATGGCTTATCTTTCCAAAACTCTATCTTGTGTGGCACAACTCTGAAACCGGACCAGTAGGGTGGGCGTGGCACATTGCCTACAGGGTACTTCGCTGCATATTTTGCAACTGCAGCTTCAAGGGAAAAACGTCCTTCCATCGGTCGGGATTGTTGGCTTGCCCATGCACCAATACGGCTATCTCTTGCGCGGCTTTGGAAATAAGCGTCTGCCTCTTCATCTGAGACTTGTTCGGCGACACCCGTGACGCGGACAACGCGTCTCAATGACTTCCAATGAAAACCTAGTGCAACCTTTGGGTTTCCCAAAATCTCTGTACCCTTTTGGCTTTCAAAATTTGTGTAGAATACAAAACCCCGTTCGTCGACATCCTTAAGCAGAACCATACGCCAGGAAGGCTCACCTTCTGCATTCACAGTCGCAACTGACATTGCATTGGCATCGTTGACTTCAGACTGCTCAGCTTCTGCCAACCAGTCTTTAAACTCTGCAATCAAGTCGGAGAGTTGAGAGGTTTCCATTTTGAAATCCGTTATGAATAGACATGCGAATATACCGTATTTAAAGCCCAATGTAGTGAGGCGTCTGCCTTCTGTCGATAGATTGTCTTAATCGCGCCTCATTCTTTTGGGAAAATTTTCAAATGAGGCTATAATCAGGGGCCTCTTGCTGTTGTTGAAACTTCATTTGTTGCAAAAAGGATAAGGATTATGGCTATCAGCAAAAAACTCGTCGCGGGAAGTGTTGCGCTTGTGTTAGCCGTTAGTGGTTGTTCGTCTTATCAAGAGAACCCCAAGCAAACTGGCGGAGCCGTTATTGGCGGTGTTGGTGGCGCCCTGCTTGGCTCCCTGTTTGGATCAGGAAGTGGCCGATTGGCTGCGGTAGCGGCAGGAACGCTGATTGGTGCGATGATTGGTTCTGAAATCGGGGAATCACTAGACAAAGCAGATCGTGCTGCAATTGATCGCGCAGAAAGGCGCGCAACTACAGCGCCGATGGGCGAAACCATTACCTGGAGTAATCCAGATAGCGGTAATTCGGGAACGATTACCCCTGTTCGCGAAGGGAAAGATACCGGTGGGCGCTATTGTCGGGAGTTCCGCCAGACAATTGAGATTAATGGTCGCCTGGAAGAAGGTTATGGAACCGCTTGCCGTCAGGAAGATGGTAGCTGGCAGATCATGTCTTGATGTCAGATGTTGATTACGTCTGTATTTTCTAGCCGAATTGCCATAAAAGAGACCTTTGGGGTAAATAGAAAAACTGACGATTTCAGCTGGAATGATGCGGACATATCAAAAGATACTTGCGGGAACGGCGCTTGCTGTTGTTCTCGCGATGACAACGGCCCAACCGGTTACCGCCGGATTTGAGGATGCAGTTAAGGCGTATGAAGCTGGTGACTACAAAACAGCTTTTGACGAATGGAAACCACTTGCGGAAGAGAATGATCCTGCGGCAATGCGGAATTTGGGTCACCTCTATCGTAAAGGTTTAGGTATTCCTCAAGACCATAATAAAGCGTTTAGCTGGTATAAACGTGCAGCTGAAATGGGGTTTCGGCGGGCGCAGGCCAATGTTGCGTCCATGTATCTTAAAGGCCAAGGGGTTGAGCAGGATTACGTGCAAGCGGCTGAATGGTTTACCCGCGCGGCCCAAAACGGACATGTGATTTCTCAATACAATCTCGGCCTGATGTATGAGTTTGGCAAGGGAGTAGAGAAGAGCAAGGCGAAAGCGCTGGCCTGGTATAATTTGGCGGCAAAAGCTGGTCATGCTCAGGCGCTGAATAAGTTGTCTTCACTTGTTGCTACAAAACCTGAAATTAAAGAAGATGTGGTCGCAGCCCCTAAACAGGAGGTTGCCCCTTCAAGTCCTACTGTGACGGCGGTGGCTCCCAAGCAAGAGGTGGCTCCTGTAAAGGTCGAAACAGCACCTAAGGTCGTAAGCAAGCCAACTGCGGTGGCCAAAAAGGCTGAACCTAAACCAGTAGCCGCGGTAGAAACTACCAAAGTTATCAAGCAAGAGCCGGTTGCTACGTCTGCCAAGAAGAAATTTGATCCATTTGCAGGGAGTGCGAATAACAATGCGTTGTCTTCTGATGGATCTGACGCTGCAAAGCTGGAAAGTACAGGGGCTCCAACAGCCTTCAATCAAAAGAATGCGAAGACACCTGCCGTATCTCAGAAGCGTGTTGTTGTTGAACCGCCAAAACCAGCCTCTGAGATTGTGGTGAAGAAGGTGGAACCTTCTTCTGCTCCGGCAGTTAAAAGTGAACCGGAAGAAGTCATTGTCGCGAAGACACCAGCTGAGCCAAAAGCTACGTCTCCCAAGCTGACAAAGGTAGAACCGGTACAAACGGTCAATACGGAAAAGCCGAGTGAGCCCGTCGCCGTGGAAACCCGGAGTGCGGATGAGAATGCAAAAGAGTCAGCTGCGGAAACTGCTGCAGCACCCGTGGCTCATAACGCCCCGGCGCAAAAAGAGGAAAGCAAAGGTTTCTTTTCGTCACTTAAGTCTCTGATCGTTGGTGATGATGAAGAAGAAAAACCAGCACCTAAAACAGATAATGCCAATGTTGCGCTCGCCCCTACACCGGCGGTACCTGCACCCGTTCCGACGACAGCCCCAGTTCAAGTGACAACGGGCGCTGGATTGTCTGTCTTAGAACGCTTGGAAATGGCAACGCTATCTTATGAACTGCAAGAATATCATCAGGCGTTGAATGTCTGGGCTTCTTTGGCAAGTGAAGGAAATGCGACTGCGCAATATAATTTGGGTAACATGTTTAGTGATGGATTAGCTGTGCCTGTGGATCGTATCCGTGCCTATTACTGGTGGCAAAAAGCGAGTGCGGGCGGTCATAAAGAAGCCGGTGCAGCCTTGGCAAAACTGGAGCAAAGCCTGACCTTTCTGGAGAAAAAGCAAATACAGAACATAAATTAACCGGTTAATTTATTTTTATGGGTAAAATAGCTTGTGTTTTCGATGCGAGATTTTATCTAATCAATCAGAGTATTTGTATTTAGAGCAAGAGTTACTATTGCAGTAAGGAAGTCAATGAGAGATCCATACGCTGTCTTAGGGGTTTCAAAAACTGCGACCCAAAAAGAAATTAAGACTGAATATCGGAAATTGGCGAAGAAATATCACCCTGACACTAATCCGGGTGATGAAAAAGTCGCCGAAAAATTCAAAGAAATCTCTGCCGCTTATAACATCGTAGGAGATGAAAAACAGCGTGCTCGCTTTGATCGTGGTGAAATTGATGCGAACGGTCAGGAACAAGCACCCTTTGGATTTGGTGGCGGCGGGGCACGTCAAGGCAGTGCGAATGCCGGAGGAGGGTTTGGCGGTTTCCATCACGGCGGTGGTGGCGCTGAGGATATATTCTCTGAGATTTTTGGAAATTTCCGTCGCGGAGGCGCTGGTGGACGGCCTCGGGCAACAAAAGGACGGGATAAAACCTTTGCAATCACTGTCTCCTTCAAAGAAGCCGCCGTGGGGGCAAAACGCCGATTGACCCTTGGGGAAGGTGGGAAAACGCTGGATGTTAAAATTCCGGCTGGAATTGAGGATGGAAAACAAATTCGCCTGAAAGGACAGGGGGAAGCCGGAAGTGGTGGCGGTGCATCTGGTGATATTCTGATCAATGTTACTGTAAAGTCTGATCCGCTTTTCGTAAGGGATGGAAAAAATATAATTGTGGAATTGCCGATCAGTTTACCAGAAGCTGTGCTTGGCGGAACCGTTCAGGTTCCTACCGTTGACGGTGCGGTAAATATGAAAATTCCCGCCGGGTCCAACACAGGAACAACTCTTCGTATGAAGGGAAAAGGCATTGCAGGGAAGTCGGCTGATGATCGGGGCGATCAGATGGTAAAACTAAAAGTGGTGCTGCCGGAAAATCAAGATGAGGAGTTGCATGATTGGGTGAGCAATTGGTCCAAAGATCATCAATATGACGCGCGGGCAAAGTTTGCCAAAGGAAAATAAGTGCGTTTGTTACAATATTTTTTGACTGTTATTAGTGTGCAAGCTAAGAAAGAAGCACAGAGATAACCACATATTGATGGGGCAAGTAAGGATGACTGAACAAGTTGGTCTGATGGCTGGAAAACGCGGTTTGATCATGGGGTTGGCGAATAGAAACTCATTGGCATGGGGAATTGCCCAGGCTTTGCACGCACAAGGTGCTGAGATCGCTTACACCTATCAAGGCGAGAAAATGGAAAAGCGGGTACGCCCACTTGCCGAAAGCCTGGATTCAGATATTGTTCTTGATTGTGATGTTACCGATGACGCTTCTATGGATGCCGTCTTCGAGACCCTGAAAGAAAAATGGGGGAAAATAGATTTTCTGGTCCATGCTATTGGTTTCTCCGACAAAGAAGAATTGCGTGGAAATTATTCCGATACATCACGTGATAACTTCCTGATGACAATGGATATTTCCTGCTTTTCCTTCACCGCAGTTGCTAAGCGTGCGGCCCCGTTGATGACGGATGGCGGTAGCATGGTCACGCTGACCTATTATGGCGCAGAGCGTGTTATGCCTCATTATAATGTAATGGGTGTGGCTAAAGCGGCGCTTGAAGCCTCAGTGCGTTATTTGGCAGCGGAAATGGGTGGCCAAGGGATTCGTGTGAATGCGGTCTCAGCGGGCCCTATTAAAACACTGGCGGCATCCGGTATTGGCGATTTTAAATATATTCTGAAATGGAATGAATATAATGCGCCACTGAAACGAAATGTTTCTATCGACGAAGTTGGTGGATCTACTCTGTATCTTCTGAGTGATCTTTCCAGTGCTGTTTCTGGTGAAACTCATCATGTGGATTGCGGGTATCATGTTGTCGGTATGAAGCGCGAAGACGCGCCAGAACTGCCAGCACCAAAAGCTTAAAAATTAGATCAGGCGGACGCCCTTATGTCTCATAACAGTTTCGGTCATTTATTTCGGGTCACGACCTGGGGGGAAAGCCACGGGCCTGCCCTTGGGTGTGTTGTGGATGGCTGTCCGTCCCTGATTGATATTACAGAAGAAGAAATCCAGCATTGGATGGATCGGCGCAAACCCGGTCAGAATAAATACACCACTCAGCGTAAAGAGCCTGATGCTGTCAAAATCCTGTCGGGTGTATTTGAAGGTAAAACAACAGGCACACCCATCAGTCTGATGATCGAAAATGTGGATCAGCGGTCAAAAGACTATGGTGATATTAAGGACAAATATCGTCCAGGCCACGCTGATTTTGCCTATGATACCAAATACGGTATTCGTGATTATCGCGGTGGTGGACGTTCAAGCGCGCGTGAGACCGCGGCACGTGTTGCGGCGGGGAGCATCGCCCGAAAAGTGCTTGGCGATAATGTTAAAATCCAGGGATATTTGACACAAATCGGCGATCGAGTAATTGACCGTTCCCGCTTTGACGCGAACGAGATTGAAAATAATCCTTTCTGGTGCCCTGATCCTGTTATGGCGGAAGAATGGGCTGAATACCTGGACGGGATCCGCAAAGCTGGCTCTTCCGTGGGGGCGGTAATTGAAGTGGTCGCTTCAGGTGTACCGGCGGGACTTGGCGCACCAATCTACGGAAAACTCGATTCCGATCTTGCTGGGGCCATGATGACCATCAATGCGGTTAAAGGTGTTGAAATCGGGGAAGGCTTTTCTGCAGCAGCACTAACCGGTGAGGATAATGCCGATGAAATGCGCGCGGGGAATGGCTCAGATCCGGTATTCTTGAGTAATCATGCGGGCGGCATCCTTGGCGGTATTTCTACAGGTCAGGACATCGTTGTTCGCTTTGCAGTAAAACCGACTTCTTCAATCTTGAAGACACGGGCTACTGTTGACCGTGACGGGAACGAGACGGAAATCATTACGAAAGGCCGTCATGACCCTTGTGTTGGCATCCGGGCTGTGCCTGTTGGGGAAGCCATGATGGCTTGCGTGCTCGCTGATCATCTCCTTCGCGATCGTGGGCAGCAGCCTCGTTAATCTTTTATTAGAGATTAACCAGACGTTAAACATATCAGACTACCTTCTAGGGTCTTGAACGGGCTTTAGAATGAAGCCTTCGTCTCTTGAAAAGAGAAAGGTAGAAAGATGTTAGATCTGGTAACGGGGTTTTCCGCCTCGAGTAGCTATGCGTCTTTGACGCAGGCAAGCCGTTATAGCAGCCCTTATTCAGGGGTATCTGCTACGTCCAGTCAATCTATCCAATCCGGCTCTTTCAGTTTTGATGCGTTTGTTGCAGAAGATCATTCTGCACCTGCTGTTTCCTTGCCTTTTGGGGAGGGAGACAAATCATCAGACCATATGATGGAAATGCTGGAAGAGAAACTGACTGGTTTCCTGTCCCCTTTTGGAGAAAGTGCTGATGATCTTGCCGAGATCGTCACAAATGCTTTGTCATCTTTAAGTGATCTTGTCGAAGATACTTCTATTGACGCGGCATCTTTGTCCATTGATATCCGATTTGCCCGTGTTGAAGAAAGCTATTCTTCTTCTGCAGGTGGATATGCACAGGCAGGTGTCTTTAACGGTTTTGCATTGGAAGTAAGCGTATCCACAGCCACAGTTGATTACGATCCCGGTCGGGCAACAGTTATTAATATGGCAGGCTCCAAACTTGAATTTACCCAAACGCAGATGATTGAAGGTCATAAGCTGGGTGTGTTCAGACGGGAAAGCCCTGGCATTGATAACTTCCCAGGCTTTAATCGGGAAAAAGCTGAAGAGGCAAGCCGCGTTGTTGAATTCTTGAAAGATATGCGTAAGCAGATCAAGGAGTTTAACCATGATGAAGAGAAAAGTTATCGCCATCAAATGCGCGATGCCTTGAAATCACTGCATCATATGCGTGTTTTTGCCTAGTAGATTTGGGAGGCACATTCTGTTAGATGTGCCTCCTGAAACAGTTTTGATAAAAGCTGGACACCTGGCCCTGAAAGCTCCCCATTTGGCATCACAATATAAAGTGCCACCAGACGATCCAGATTTTGCTCACCTACCAACGGTTTTAAATCCGCGTCTTCTGCCATCATTTCAGGGGGCGCCCAGCAAAACCCATTGCCTGATTTCATAATGTCCCTCGCTTGCGAGAGGCTATCAACGGTCCATCGTTGTTCAGATTTGAGCCACCCTCCAATCTGTCTATTCTGATTTTGCGAATTATCCCGTATCACAATTTGCAGAAATTCTTCCATTTGTCTGGATGTAAATTCACCTGAAAGATCATGTAGCGGATGGGATACATGTGCATAGGGTTTCAACAATTGGGTCATAAGTGGAACACCGATAATCCCGCGTGGGACAAGCGGCGAGATCACAAGATCCGCTTTTTTTTCTGCAATTGTGTCCGCGGCTCCCTGAAGAACAACCTCCTTGATTTGCAAGCGGGAGATGGGATTTTCTTCGGTAAACTTGCCAAGGACCTTCGATAAGAATTGCTTTGGGTAAATGGTATCGATTGCGAGCGTAATCTCCGGCTCCCACCCTTGCTTTAGAAGAGGCGCCAGCTTCTCCAACGTCTCTGCTTCTTCCACCAGTAATTTCGCTCTGCGGTGCATAACTTCGCCGAGATCGGTCAGGCTCACTTGCTTTCCGGTAACCTCTATAAGTTGGATACCAAGCTGGTCTTGCAGTTTTTGAACAGCGTGATGAAGAGACGAGTGACTCTTGTTTAACACCTTCGCGGCCCTTGCATATCCACCCAGATCTATAACCGCGCAGAAGATCTGCCATTGTGTAAGTGAAATTTTCAGCATCTTAATTGTCTAAAAAATCGAAAGTTATAGTCAGAATATACCAATTTTATTTTGTCTGGTGAACTTTATATAGGGTCTATCAGTTAATTTTATTCGATATTCAGTTTTGGGTGGATGAAGCATGGAAAAACTAAACGACTTTATTGAACTTGGCGGTCGCGTACTTCTCGCAGCGCTGTTTATCCCAGCAGGATTTTCTAAAATCTCCGGATATGAGGGTATTCAAGGATACATGGAAGCAATGGGCGTGCCCGGCGCTTTATTACCGCTTGTGATCATTCTGGAAATTGGTGGTGGCATCGCCTTGCTGGTAGGCCTTAAGACCAAATGGATCGCGTTCGCCTTGGCAGGCTTCACGCTCATTGCTGCTGTGATTTTTCATTATCAACCAGCCGATCAGATCCAGATGATCCTGTTTATGAAAAACATCGCCATTGCAGGTGGATTGGCACTGTTGATCGCTATTGGTGGCGGCAAATTCAGCGCAGATGGCTTTTTGAATAAAGCGAAAGCCTAACGAACTTTAGAGGCTGCTTCGGTAAGTAATTCCGGAGTGGCCCCTGGCAGATGCGCATTTTCAGAAATGTGACGACGCCAAGCTTTTGCTCCGGGGCGACTTTGAAATAGCCCCAGCATATGGCGGGTGATGGACTTCAACGGCACCCCTTTGTCCATCTCCCGCCGAATATACGGGAGCATCTCCTCAACCACTTCTTTTCGCTCAGGCCGATCATCTTCTACGCCGTAATACCGTTTGTCGATTTCTGCCAGAAAATATGGGTTCTGATAGGCTTCACGTCCAATCATCACGCCATCGACATGCTTGAGATGCTCGTCAATTTCATCGGTTGTCGTAATGCCACCATTGATAATGATCTCCAAATCAGGGAAATCTTTTTTCAACTGATAGACCCGCGGATAATCAAGCGGCGGGATCGTTCTATTTTCTTTTGGCGACAGTCCGGTAAGCCAGGCTTTGCGAGCATGAATGATAAAGGTCTCACACCCACGCTCGGCTATTGTTCCGATAAAGTCCGTTAGGTGCTGATAACTGTCCAGGTCATCAATCCCGATACGGTTTTTCACGGTAACCGGAAGGTCAGTTGCGGATTTCATAGCGGCAACGCATTCTCCAACCAGAGCAGGCTCCGCCATCAGGCACGCGCCGAAGCGGCCATTTTGCACCCGATCAGACGGGCAGCCCACATTCAGGTTAATCTCCTGATAGCCATAGCCTTCACCGATTTTGGCGCATTTCGCCAAATCTTCAGGATTGCTACCACCCAACTGCAGTGCAACAGGTTGTTCAGCTGGATCAAATTTCAGATGCCGTTCTTCATCCCCAAAAAGGATCGCACCAGTTGTTACCATTTCTGTGTAGAGAAGCGCCTTGGACGTAATCAAACGCAAGAAATACCGATCATGCCGATCCGTCCAATCTAGCATGGGAGCTACACTTACAGTTCTATCCAATTTCGTCACAGTACTTACCTCTAACCAGTTAATGGTAGATATAGGCAGAAGAGGTGCCTTTGAAAACAAAAAGAGGGATACATGGTTTGTATCCCTCTTTGATTTATCTGCTATTTGCCTCAAATGACAGTTTTAGTAAAGGTTTTTACGCCCAGATGGCATTTGAGGTGCCACCCCCGGTTTTGGTGGGGGAGAGGGTTTTCTTGATCACGCGTTCGATCAATTGTTGTCTGATCTTGGGATCATTGGGCTTTATCCAGTCGCGTCCCATTTTAAGGTAGTCTGGATCATCCACGGGAATACCTACCACGTCCATGTAGTGATCACCCACGATCATAAACTGTTTCTTATAACCAATCAGATGACCATTTTTGGTTTCATTGATCGAACGTGCTTCGTCATAGGTTGAGAGCCAGATGTTTGTAAAACCATGGCATCGTCCTGGATGCAGGAAGGTGCCAAAACTTTCGTGATCCCTACCTTCCAGCAGGCATTTTGCATGTAACCAGTTATCGAAACCAATTTCCCTTGCCTGTATATCTAGACAATGCCGCCGCTGAATATTTTCAGGCAGCATAGGGATTTTTTTCAGTTTAAAACTTGGGTGTTTTTCAATGCGCGCCAGGGCTTCCTTTTGACCACATTTCGCATTTCGGTGCAAAAGCCGGGCGAGCGTTTTTAATTGCTGAATAAATTCAGTCATCAAATTCTCCATATCCGGATTGTCCCGCTTTCAAGATCCGAAGAAAATGATTTTCAACAATCTATATGTCTTGCAAGGGTGCGATGGCTTTCAGCGGGGCAGGCCTCCCTTCGACCTGCGCTGGGAAGTATCACAGTTGCAAAATATAGGCAAGCCTACTTTTTACGTGGTGGCTTTTCCGCTAGGGAATGAAACTGTTACCTTCGTTCCTTCGCCGGATTTGCTTTCAAAGGACAGCTCTCCGTCATGGGCTTCCACCAAAGACTTCACGATAGCAAGTCCAAGCCCGGTTCCTTCTTGTGCGCGATGGGCATTGCTATCCCCGCGGGAGAAGGGCGTTAGTAACTCTTTGACCTCTTTGTTTGGAAGACCCTGCCCATTGTCAGCGACTGTAAAGTAGTGTCGCCCCTCCTTTTCTGAAACAAAGAGCTCTACTTTCCCGCCGGTTTGAGTGAACTTAATGGCGTTGGAAAGCAGATTGATCAGAATCTGGTTCACGGCTGTGCGATCCGCGACCATTTGGCCCAGACCATCAGGGATGTGGGTTTCAAAGGAGATATCCTTTTTCTCTGCCTGCACCATCATGAGGGTGGTGCAGTCCGTGATCGCCTCAGGGAAATTCAGCGGTTCTTTTTGATAAGTTTTTTCCTGCGCTTCGATTGAGGACAAATTGAGAATTTCATTCACAAGTTTGAGAAGATGCTGTCCGCCTGTCTTGATGCTGTTGGCGTAATCCAGATATTTGTCCGACCCTAGCGGGCCAAAATACTGACCCGTCAAGAAATCAGAAAATCCAATAATGGCGTTAAGAGGAGTTCTAAGCTCATGGCTCATGATCGCGAGAAACTCCGATTTTGCCCTGCTTGCCATTTCCGCTTCTTGAAGGGCTTTTACGCGTTCTTTTTCAACCTGTTTCTGACGGCTGATATCGCGCAAAAATGTGGTATACACTTTTTCATCAGTCAGCTCGACAACGACGATTGTAATCTCAACCGAAATGACTTTGTTGTCTGATGTGTGGATTTGCCTCTCGCTTCGAATACCATGACCGAGAATGTCAATTAGTGCGTTGATCCAACTCTTGTCCTGCAAGTCGGTAGTTTCATTTACGACGGGTGCAAGGAACTGCTTCACATTTTGGTTGGTCATTACATCAGAACTTACCCCCAGAATTTCTTCTGCGGCTTTGTTGCATTCCAGAATGATGCCGTTGGAATCAAAAGTGAGCATTCCATCCAAGGCGGCTTCAAATACCTGACGAGTTCTCTTCTGGCTGGCAACTAGTGCGCGGTCTTTTTTCATCATGCCCAAACGGGAAGATGTTAGCGCAGCAACTGACTGAAGAAATTCGAGATCCTCATTGGAGTAAAATCCCGCTCTGTTATCTTCACTGTCGATAACCCCCAAAAGCTCGCCTTCAAATATCAAAGGGACACAAAGTTCAGATAAACTCTCTTCTGTAAGGTCGGGGATATAATTCTCGTATTCTCTTAAATCTTCCACAAGCAGCGGTTGGCCGGTTTTGGCGACAGTGCCGGTAATTCCTTGACCGATGGGAATACGCAAAGCGTTCAGAATTTCATTGCCGACTGGATTTTTCTCACCAATGGCGGCAACCTGGAAAAGGCAGTTGTCCTGTTTATCAAAGAAATAGACGACGCAATCCAAAAATCCCAGTTTCTCAACGACTTCACGGGCCACATACCAGGCAAGTTCGCCTTCTTCTTTCAAATAAATAAGGTCAATTGCAAAATTCTTGATAATCGATAATTGTGCACTGATTTTTTCCTCTTTGTCGCCAAAAGAGGTCGGTGGTGCGTCGTTTTTTGTTAGTTTATTCAAGAATACCTCGCCCAATCTACATGTGTAGATTACAAAAAAAACAATCCTTCGCCATTATAAATAGTGAAAATTTTTTATATTTTTATGCGAAATCAGCTTGTTTGCTTGAGGTATCTAGTATTCGACTGCATTCTATAAAATCATTACTTGCGTCAATGACCTTAAAGGTATTGTTGGAAAGATGCCCGGGTACTTCTGGGATGGTAGAAAATAAAAGCATGTCTACCTTCAAGTTATCGCTGCTGAGAGGGAGTATAAGGCGATACATTTGGATTGGGTCTTTGAAGTCATAGGTAAATTCGGATATCGAATATACAGGAACCTTTTCATCGCGAGCTGTCCTGTATAATTCAGAAAGTATTCTTCCATATTTCCCTGTTTTTGATTTTGAAACCAAAGTGTTAGTGTAATCCACTCCAAAAAATCCAACCATAGAGGTGCCAATTAACCTGTAACGGAAATCATTACCATCCAAAACATCCAGCAACCCTATGTGAGAAAGTAGGCGAGGGATATCTGCTGGATTCAGGTTGCTTCTGCATGGTAGTCCACCATTTACTTTTTTGCTGATCCAATAGTCATAGAGATATTGTTGTTCTATCGGAGTTATAAGGTCGCGAAAATCGGGAATAGGAACGTCCTCACATTCTGTCCAATTAGTCAGCATTCAATGAACTTTGTACTACCTATACTTTAGTATATCACAAAAATGTTATTTAATTAATATGAATTAATTTTCTTGTCGAAATGGCCCAAATAAATATCATGAAGTAATAAACAAGATCGCCTAAGCGACCAGGGGAAAGTAATGAATAAAAATGAATATGCCGTAAAGGCAGGGAAATCTTCACCAATAGAGTATAGGGATGTTATTATTGTAGGGGCTGGTATATCCGGCATTGATGCTGCCTATCATCTGCAGAAAGATTGCCCTGAAAAAAGCTATATCATACTGGATAATCAAGAAAAAATCGGCGGAACTTGGAGCACCCATACCTATCCAGGTATTCGCTCTGACAGTGACCTTTATACTTTTGGTTACAGCTGGAAACCTTGGGGGGGATTGCCCATCGCCAAGGCGGATGAAATCCTAAAATACCTGAATGAAGCCGTGGATGAAAATAACATCCGCCCTCAAATCCGTTTTAACAGCAAAGTGCTGGATGCAAGCTGGGATAGTGACGCGGCTTTATGGACGCTAAGTGTTGAGAATAGTGAAACTGGCGATGTAAAAACATTTCAGTGCAACTTCCTTTGGATGTGTCAGGGTTATTATCGTCACTCAGCAGGATATATGCCGGATTATCCTGGGCGGGACGATTTTAAAGGACCCGTTATCCACCCTCAGACGTGGCCAGAAGATCTGGATTATGAAGGGAAAAAGGTAGTTGTCATCGGATCAGGAGCGACAGCCGCAACTTTGATCCCGGCGATGGCGGATAAGACCGGCCACATCACCATGCTACAGCGTTCTCCAACGTATTTCTCTGCCGCTCCCAATCGAAACAACGTAACAGAAATGCTTCGCGAACTGGATGTCCCTGAAGAATGGGTGCATGAAATTACCCGCAGAAAAATCCTTCAGGAACAAAAGCTAGTGGTGGAGCGGTCTTTTAACGAGCCTGAGAAGCTAAAAGAAGAACTTCTTAAAGGTGCCCGTCATTATTTGGGCGAAGACTTTGAAATGGAGCCGCATTTCACCCCAACCTACCGCCCTTGGCGGCAACGCCTTGCATTTGTTCCTGATGGGGATTTGTTCGCCGCGTTGAGAGAGGGAAAAGCCTCAGTCGTCACCGATCATATTGAAAGGTTTACTGAAAACGGGATTTTGCTGAAATCAGGTCAGGAGCTTGAGGCAGATATCATTATTTCTGCTACAGGATTTAACATGAGCGTCCTTGGAGATGTGGAATTTACTGTTGATGGAAAGGCCTTGGATTTTGCTAATTGCTGGGCCCATCGTGGGATCATGTTCTCAGGTATTCCAAATATGGCGTGGGTGTTCGGGTATCTTCGGACAAGTTGGACAATGCGCGCGGATCTGGTGTCTGATTTTGTGTGTCGCTTGCTAAAGCATATGGAGGAAAAAGGAGTTCGGGCCGTTACTCCGGAGCTTCGGGATGAAGATAAAAATATGCCGGAAAAACCCTTTATCGATGATGAGAATTTCAATTCGGGATATTTGAAGCGCACGATGCATTTGATGCCAAAGCAAGGGGATAAGAACCCTTGGATTTTTACTCAGGACTATAATTTCGAAAAGAAAGATATTCCGGAAGCTGATCTGGAAGACGGCACATTGAAATATGCATAAAATAAAAGGCGCCGGTTGCGGCGCCTTTTTTATTACTTACCGTGTGTGCGGCTATACGCGTTAGGAGGAGGGCTTTGCCATCCTTTCAAGGAACCTTCTTCAGGTTTTAAAATCTCGACCTTCAAGGGACCGCATTTCGCGTCATCACTGGAATGGCTGCTTCCGCAATCTCCGCCCGGGCAGGCAGAAAGCCCTCCCAGGATGTTGATTTCTGCAAAAAGCTCCAGGTAGTCGCCGGGGCGTACAGGACTTGTTTTCATGAAATACTGATGAGTATCAGCGGTAAATCCAGTGCACATAAAGACATTTAGAACGTCATGGACTAACGGTTCAGCCTCTTCCAATGAAATCCCCTTTTCATCTGCAAGCGCGCGGGTTAGGTTGGAATGGCAGCAGTAATGGTAGTCATCCCCTTTTAAGAGCCGATTGGTGTAGGGGTCGCACCGGGTTCCGATAATATCATGGACACTACCCCCGTATTCATCCCAACCATACCAGTCAAGAGTGTCATGCGTCACTGTTGCAATGGGGCGCATGTTTGGAAAGCTGCCCCAAAGTTGATCACCGGTGCTGATATGGGTGCCGTGTAGAGCGCGAGTTTTACCGCTGTAAAACCGCTCGTTCAAGTCGTCAGCATTCCACAAGTTCAAGTCACCAACCTGTGGGCTATCAGGGCTGGAAATTCGGATGAAATGGCCAGCTGGTGCGGTAAAGCACTTTGCATCGCGTGGGGGGACAAGTACTTCGCCCACAAGGGTCAGGTTTCGGCGTGCATTTTTATAAATATCCATGCTTGGACGCGGGAGTGTCTCGACCGGATAACAGATAACAGGCTTGATGGCTTTTCGGGCTTCTGCATCTACCGGGGCGGCGTTTTCCACTATTGATTTCATCTACTTGCTCCATTCCATGATCCAACAGGATGTAATCCTCAAATAGACCGTTATGCAAGGGTCTTAAAGAGCGATCGCGATAATTTGTACAATCATTCCAAATACTGTTCACAAAGCTGGAAAAGTTTTTTCGAATTGGGTATGTTCGCGGGCAAAATTGTTTGTGGCAAAATGTTTTGCCGGGGTTTGTTAGTGAAAGAAAAAGATGTCTGAAATACGGATCTGGTTAAGAGCCGAAGTGAAACCAAATGAACAACGTGTGGCGGTTGTTCCGGCGGATGCAAAACGGCTGTTGGATGCTGGTTACAAGATCACCGTAGAGAAATCTGGTCAGCGTTCTATCAATATCGAAGATTATGCCGCCGTTGGGTGTGATATTGCGGAAGAGGGAAGTTGGGTCGATGCGCCAAAGGATGCCTTTATCCTTGGTGTGAAGGAGCTTCCTGAAGGTGATAGTGATCTGGTGCATCGCCATATTTACTTCGGTCACGTGTTTAAGGATCAACCGGGTTGGCAACACACGCTTGGCCGCTTTGTATCCGGTGAAGGCACTCTGTTTGATTTGGAAAATCTAGTGGATGAAACGGGACGCCGTGTCGCCGCGTTTGGTTACTGGGCAGGTTATGCAGGTGCTGCAACAGCTGTCATGACGTGGCTCGGGCAACAGGCCGGTGCCGTGCCAGCGATCAGCCGCGTTGGAAGCTATCCAAATGTGGATGCGCTTTTGGCTGAATTAAAAGAAGGTCTTTCAAAATATGATAGCAAACCAAACCTTGTTGTCATTGGTGCCCTTGGCCGTTCCGGAAGTGGCGCTGTGGATCTTGGTGAACAATTAGGGCTCGATGTTAGTAAATGGGATATGGCGGAAACTGCTTCCGGTGGGCCGTTTCCTGAAATTCAGCAGCACAGCATCTTTGTGAACTGTATTCTCGCCTCCCCAAGCTGCCCGCGTTTTGTGACTGCGGAAGATATCGCGGTTGCAGATCGTAAACTGACCGTCATTTCGGATGTAAGCTGTGATCCGGAAAGCGTTTACAACCCAATTCCGATCTATAATAAATCGACAAAATTTGATGATCCGACAATCCGTGTTGTAGAGGGAGATAACCCTCTTGATGTGATCGCTATTGATCATCTGCCTTCCATGCTTCCAAAAGAGTCCAGTGAAGATTACTCTTCACAGCTTACCGAAGCATTACTTGAATTGAACGAGCCTGAAAAAGGCATTTGGGGCCGGGCGCTTGCAGATTTCAAGCACCACATTGGCCGACTGTAAAAGATAAAAAAAGGAGATACGTCATGGCTCAAGTGCATTGGTTGGGTGCAGGTCTGTCCGCCGTTCCTGGTATCCGCCGTTTGATTGAAAATGGCAGCAAACTAACCCTTTGGAACCGTACTGTAGAAAAAGCGGAAGCTGCCGTTAAAGGCCTCTCTGGAGATTACGATGTGAAAGCGTTTGATTTGGAAGCTTTCGAAGGTGCACTCGCAGCTGGCGATGTGGCAGTATCCATGTTGCCGGCAGATTTTCACCCGAAGATTGCAAAGATCTGTCTGGATAAAGGAGCACATTTTGTCTCTAGCTCTTATATTTCACCGGAAATGAAGGATCTGGATAAGGCGGCTAAGGAAAAAGGTCTGAGCTTGGTCAACGAAGTTGGCCTTGATCCCGGAATTGACCACCTTATGGCGCATGTCTTGATGGATGATTACAAAAACTCAGCCGCTTTTTCTGACAAAAATGCAGTACATTTCCGCTCCTATTGTGGCGGTCTTTCCGAAGTACCAAATGACTTCAAGTATAAGTTCAGCTGGTCTCCTCTTGGAGTGTTGAAAGCTCTGCGCTCTCCTTCTCGTAGTGTCCGTGATGGTGGGGAGTATAAAGTTAGTCGTCCGTGGGATGCTGTGGAAGAATTCAACGCACCTCTGCCAAAAGGCAGTGAGGTGTTTGAAGTTTATCCAAACCGCGATTCCTATCCATATCTCGAAGAATATGGGTTTGAAGATCATTGGGATGTACAACAGTTCGTGCGTGGTACTCTCCGATATGGCGGTTGGTCAGAGGCGTGGGATCATATCTTCAAGGAAGTGGAAACACTGGAAGGCGCAGATGGTGATAAACGCCTTCAGGAAATCAGCGAGGAGCTTTGGAGTAAGCACGCGGTGGAAGAAGGTGAAGCTGACCGTGTCGTTCTTTGCGTTGACCTGCGTGCAGAGAACGAAGGTGACGTAGTTTACGACAAAACTTATGTAATGGACGCATATGGAGACGCTAACTCAACGGCGATGGCACGACTGGTTTCTGTACCAGTAAGCTATGCAGTTGAAGAGGTTCTGGCTGGCAATATGGAAGCCGGTGTTTCTGCAGCACCAAGTGAACGGTCGAAAGCTGAAAGTTGGCTCAAGAAACTGGAAGACGCAGGCGAGAGCATGCATTTGGTTGATAACCTCGCAAAATAATGAAAAGGCCCTTCGGGGCCTTTTTTATTTCTTCAGGATGTTCTCAGCGAAATCCGCGAGTGACTTTAGGGCCGTCACATGGGCGTCCATCCCGTCGCCTGCAAAGTTACCGCGCGGGCCAATTGCATTGAAGATGTATTTGATTTTCGTATCCTGACTTTTAAGAGGGACAGCGATACTGGCCAGCCCCTCAGGCAAGCTGTTTTCTTCGTAGGCAAAGCCTTGTTTGATATCCCGGTGCACTTGGTCAATCCAGGTATCGACATCAGGTTTTCCCCGAACCCATTTCATATCCTCATAAGATGCCGCGAGATGATCTTTATCCAGGTTTTGCCACCCAGCATGTAGGCGACCAGCACCCCCCACGCATGTTGGGAAACGGGTGCCAACTCGGGTGAAGATCGCTACGGGCTGGTCCGGGGTTGCCCGGGAGACAACGAGCATCGACCCCGTTCTGATATGCTGGCTCAAGTAGAGGCATGTCCCAAGTTCATTTGCCTTGATCCGCATTTCTGGTTCAACGCGTAGCAGCAGGTCATCTGGCTGTTGTTGCCCAACAATTTCCAGAAGGCCTGCGTAACTGAGGCTGTAAGTTTTATTAGAGGGATTGAAATTGACAATCCCTTCATCTTGCAGGGTCTTTAGTACGGAATATACAGTGCCCGGGTATCTGTTGATATGCCTGGCGAGTAAGGTGACACCCATTGCGCCTTTGCGCTTGGCCAGCTCGCGCAAAATTTCGATGGTTAGAATGGCTGCCCCAACTTTTTTTTGGGGGCCCTTTTTATCACTGTTAGTCATAATTTTTTTCAATAGAAAATTAGAATATGCTTTTCAATATTATTTAATTGCTGATTTGCTGGCATTGGGTCAAGGTTAGAATGGTAGTGCTTCTTTGTTTATAAGAATAATAATTTTGTATAGAAAATACGAGGTGGATCATGAAGTTCACTCCCGAGCATCAGCAACTTGCCGATACGACAAAGAAAATCATTGAAACCCATATCAATCCGTATATCGAGGAATGGGAAAAAGAAGAGATTTATCCAGCCCATAAGGTGATGAAGAAACTAGGAGATGCAGGTTTACTGGGTATTGGGAAACCTGCGGAATATGGTGGTCTGGATCTCGATTTTTCCTATGAGATGGTTTTTTCAGAAGCGTTGGGGGATATAAGAGGGAACGGGGTTTCCACATCCATCGGGGTGCAAACCACAATGTGTACACCAGCACTGGCTAAATATGGCAGTGATGAACTTAAGCAAAACTTTCTGGCCCCGACTATTGCCGGTGATATGGTCGGATGTATTGGGGTAAGCGAAAACTCCGCCGGATCGGATGTCGCGCAAATCAAAACCACAGCTCGTCGCGATGGTGATGATTACGTCATCAATGGTTCCAAAATGTGGATCACCAATGGCGTTCAAGGAGACTGGATCTGTCTTCTATGCAACACAGGTGAGGGCCGCGGACATTTCAATAAATCTCTGATTGTCGTGCCCCTTGACACTGCGGGTGTCTCGGTTTCCCGAAAGCTAGATAAGATGAATTTGCGATGCTCCGACACGGCAGAACTTTTCTTCGATGATGTGAGAGTTCCTGTGCGCCACCGAATTGGTGAAGAAGGAAAAGGCTTCATTTATCAAATGGAGCAATTTCAGGAAGAGCGGATGTTCGCGGTGGCGCGAGGGGTTAGGGCGCTGGATGTGATCATTGAAGATACCATTGAATATACATCGCAAAGAAGTGTGTTTGGGAAGGCGATTTTAGATAATCAGGTGGTCTACCACAAGTTAGCGGAAATGAGTTCAGAGGTAGAGGCTGTAAGGTCGTTATTATATGCCGCAGCAGAGCGATACATGGAAGGCGAGGATGTTACGAAACAGGCATCCATGGGCAAATATCTGATCGGTAAGCTCACCATGAGAATACCAACAGAATGTTTGCAGTTCTAGGGTGGCCAAGGTTTGATGAACGAAAATTATATTTCCCGCGCTTACAGGGATATGCGCCTCGCCTCCATTGGCGGGGGCGCCAACGAGATTATGTTGGAAGTGGTTGCCAAATATATGAACATTCATCCGGGTAAAAAATAGTTTCACCCTTTACGTGAGGCGCAGTTCTTTTTATCGTCCGTGCATCTAGTTTAAGGAAAATAAAAATGACAACAAACACCATTCAAACCGAGCTGGATGGCAACATCCTTATTATTCGTCTGAACCGCCCGGACAATATGAACGCTTTCACCATCGAAATGGGGGAAGAGTTAATCCGAGTGCTGGATGAAGCTGACGAAAATGATGATGTCCGCGCCATCATCTTTACCGGAAATGGCCGCGCTTTCTGCGCAGGTATGGATCTTTCAAGTGATGGCAATGTGTTTGGTCTTGATGAGACTGTTGATGCCAATTCACCTGATATGGAAAAAAACCGTGATCTAGGCGGTGTTCTGACCCTTCGTATGTTCCGAATGAAAAAACCGATGATTGGTGCCATTAACGGCGCGTCTGTTGGTGTCGGATCGACAATGCAATTGCCAATGGATATCCGTCTAGCAAGTGAAAAAGCCAAGTTCGGATTTGTGTTCTCTCAACGGGGTGTAACACTTGAAAGCTGTGCGAGTTGGTTCCTACCACGCTTGGTCGGGATGTCAAAAGCACTGGAATGGTCAATGTCGGGCCGTGTTTTTGGCGCCGAAGAGGCCTTGGCAGGTGGGCTGGTGAGTGAAGTTGTAGCGCCAGATGACCTTTTGGATCGTGCAAAGGAAATGGCTAAGAGCTTTATCAATGGTACCAGTGCAATGTCGGTGGCAGTAAATCGGCAACTACTTTGGCGGATGATGGGAGCAGATCACCCGATGGAGGCTCACAAGCTGGAAAGCCGGACTATGTATCATTCCAGTGTTCGGGACGGTAAGGAAGGTGTTCTCTCTTTCCTTGAAAAACGAGAGCCGGAATTTAAGGATGCTGTCTCAGGCGGTGCGCCTTCCGGTTTTGACTGGGATGAAGAACCTGAATGGAAGTAAAGTAAAAGCCGGGCGATTAGCCCGGCTTTTTAATTTTGTCTCTTAGAACTCGATGGTGTAGGCAGCTAAAATACCCAAGCCCTGGCTATCGATATTGTCTTCTTCGGCACGGCGGTAAGCTGCAGACATTTCCAAGCCAAAATCGAATGCATAGCCAACTGTAAAGTCAGCAACATAATCTGTGACCGTATTCGTACCGTCATCTGCACGGCGGTTTTGGTATGCAGTAGAGACTGTCCAGTTTCCATAACCGAGTGCGACACCAGCTGTGATGTAACGTGTATCAGCGTCGTCAATTCCGCCTGCATTATCGAGGAATGCATATTCTGCAATCGGAGTAAGAGTAACTTCTTCGGTCAAACCAATTTCATATTCAACGGCAGCTACATAACCATACTGGTTTTCATCACCATCATCACCCTCAGCGAGAGATGTAAAGCCAAGGTGGTAACGGAAGCCTTCAGCAGCTTCAAATTCACCGTCGAGTGCCAATGCAAAGGAAGAGAGGCTTTCTGTGTTTGCGGGGCCGCCATCATCTTCATCTAGAGGGCCGCGGCTTTTACCCAGGCTGTCGCTGAGGAAAGTTGTGTCAGCAAAGAAGGTGCTTGCGGAAACCGTATGCATACCGCCAACGTTGAAATTGATATGACCACCAAGGCCGATCATTTCTGCCAGCTCCAGATCCTCATTTAGGTCAGCGCCAAAAATTCCAGGCGCCGCATCCCATGCTAAACCAAAGTTGGGGGTGAATTTACCAGCATAGACGCCAAAAGTATCAGTGTCGTAATTGATCGTAATGATGTTGAGATAAGCGCCCAGATCTTCGAAAGCGCGATCATCTGTTGCATCTTCAACTGGGTCAAGAGTGGCTTCCATGTTGAGAGAGAGTTCTGGAGTGAACTCAACCGTGGTGCCTAACGTAAGAGTGGGGTAGAGATCGTTAAGTTCAGCGGCATTGTCATCTGATCTGAATGTCCAGTCGTTTTCCAATTCCAGGGAAAGTTCACCTGAGATCTTTGGATAACTGTCTTCTGCCGCTACTACAGGTAGCGCAAGAGCAAGGAGAGGGAGTGCTATTAAGGATGCTTTTTTCATGATGGTTTGTTCTGATGCTCAAATTGTTTTACTGACGGAGCGGGGAAGTCTCCTGTGAAGATGTTTTTTGATAATAGGAATGATTATTAAAAGCAAGTTGAAAATTAAAGTTGAGATGGAGTTGTGTGCGTGTCGCCAAAAATGTCACTGGTGTGGTTTCGAAGAGATTTGCGTTTAAATTCCAATAAGGCCGTTCTTGCGGCTTTGGAGAATGCCGAAAATATCTGTTTTCTCTACATACTGGATGAAAAGCGGTTGGATTTTGCGGGCAAAGCACAGGCCTGGTGGTTGCATCATAGCCTTCAGGAGCTCTCAAAAAATCTTGCTGAATTTGGGCATGAACTCATCTTAATGAAGGGGAATAGCCTTCAAATCATATCCGACATTGCTTCTAAAAATAGTGGGCTAACGATTTATGCAAATCGTACCTATCATCCGTTAATGGATAAAGTTGATCAGGAATTGTCGGATTTGGATAACCGGTTTAGGTTTTCTTGTGATCGGTTAGTGACGCCACAGCAATATGTTACGGGCAGCGGTGCTCCTTACAAGGTGTTTACCCCATATTACAAAGCTGCATCATTGGATGTCAGATTGAACATTGCACCAAAACTACCCGACAGGCTTCCTGAAGCAGGAATGATTAGTTGTGGAGATAAACTTGAGGACTGGAAGCTGTTGCCCAAGCACCCTGATTGGGCTGCGAATTTTAGGGATCGGTGGGAGCCTGGTGAAAGCGGTGCTAAAAAGAAGGCAATAGAATTTATCAAAAACAAATGTGCCAATTATAAAACAGGGCGCGATTACCCTGCGGAAGATGTGGTGTCAGGGTTATCTGCTCATCTACATTTCGGTGAAATAAGTTCGAAAATGCTTGTAAATGCCCTTTTGTTTCAAGAGGAACTGGATGCCGAAAATTATATTCGGCAGTTATTGTGGCGCGAATTTTCGCTTGAGCTTTTATTGCAATTTCCGGATTTGGAATCCCGTGCTTTTAAAGAGAAGTATGACAATATTCGCTGGAGAGATGATGCGATTGCATTGAATGCCTGGAAACAAGGTAAAACTGGCTTCCCAATAGTAGATGCGGGAATGAGGGAGCTTCGAAGAAGTGGCTACATGCATAATCGCGTGCGTATGATTACGGCTTCTTTTCTCATTAAAAACCTGCTTATAGACTGGCGAGAAGGCTTGAAATGGTTTGAAGAGAATTTGCTGGATGCTGATCCAGCAAATAACGCTGCCGGGTGGCAATGGGTGACTGGTTCGGGGGCTGATGCGGCTCCGTATTTCCGGGTATTCAACCCAGTAACTCAATCTGAAAGGTTTGATAAAGAGGGTCATTACATCAGAAAATGGGTGCCTGAACTTTCTGATCTACCGCATACGCACATACATGCACCTTGGACGGCCTCCCAAAAGATTCTTGAAGGGGCAGGTGTTATCTTGGGGGAAGACTATCCAACCCCAATCGTTGATACTATAAACAGCAGAAAAAGAGCCCTGAAAGAATATAAAAGGGCTCTTTCAGATTAGATTCAAGATGCAGTTGAGAATTGTGGATCTACATGATGTCTTCTGTCTGCGTTAGGGAAGGTGAGGGTGATGGTTGTTCCCCTGCCTTCACCTAATTCAACACTGAACTGGCCACCATTTTTCTCTGTAAGCTTTTTCGACAGAGGAAGCCCTACACCCATTCCTGATTTTGATTTGGTGATTACTGTTTCGCCAATGGTAAAGGGACTGAGGCTGCTATTTTTGATTTCTTCGGGTAGTCCGGGACCTGTATCTTCGATTTTGATGACAACATCACCACTTTGATTATTGCCCAAAGAAACTGCGATCTTGTCCTCTGAATTTGTAAATTTGAGGGCATTGTCGGTCAACTTTCTTGTGATCGTCAAAACATCTAGCGGATCCGCTTGAATGACAAACTCACCTTCTGGAAGGTCGATTTCAAACTGCCTGTTTTCAGCTAGCATATTCGATTGGAAATTGGCAACAAAACGTGTTCTCAGCATGTAACCAAGATCAAATACCTCTCTATGGCCTTGATTGGGTTCTCCTTGGTCAACGAGTTGCAGGACATTATTGACCTTTTCAAGAAGTTCATTACCTGCGGCCAGAATATGTTTGGCGTTTTCCTTTATGCCTTCCTCTTTTGAGAAATTCATAATGAGTTCTGAAAAGCCCATGATGTGATTGAGCGGTGTTCTGAACTCATGAGACATATTGGAGATAAACTTCGATTTGGCCTCGCTGCCTGCCATGGCTTCTTCGAACAGTTTATCCAGCTTTGACTGCATTTTTTTCTGATGGGTAATTTCTGTGCGAACAGAAACATACTGCTCTGGTTTGCCGGTTTTCTTGTTCAAAAAAGGAACAATAGTGGAATATACCCAATAAAGCTCGCCTTGCTTGTTTCTGTTGCAGATCTCGCCCTGCCAGACCTCTCCTGAGCTAATGGTTTTCCACATCTCTTTAAAGAAGGCATCGTCCTGAGTTTCAGATTTGAGAAGGCGATGGTTGGAGCCTAGCAATTCCTCATAGGAGTATCCGCTGATCTCACAGAATTTGCGATTGGCAAAAATAATGCGTCCACCAACATCAGCAATGGAAACAAGCGCATGAGTGTTCAGGGTTTGCCTCAAGTGTTCCGAGACATGATTGAGGTTGGTGAGGCTCTCCTGAGCAATAAGGTACTTTTCTTCTGCGACGGCTTCTTGAGTGCGGTCTCTCAGGGTGCCGGAGATGGCAACGATGTTTCCGTCGCTGTCATATTCAGGGATACCTTGCGTTTCAAGGTAGACAGTCTCCTGACCTTCTTTATCAACAGTCATCCTTGTTATGAAGGATTCTCCGTTATCAAGGCATTTTTGAAAGCGGTCCTGCAATTCAGCTTTCTGGTCATCGCCGTAGCCTGATAGAACTTTATCCAGAGTAGGCACAAAGTCTGATTTGTCCACATTGCGAATGTGGTACATCTCATCTGACCAATAAATTTCACGGTTATGAATGTCAAAACGCCAATACCCAACTTTTGCGAAAGCACTAGTTCTGGCAATTTGTTTCGATAGATTTTCTATCTCGCTGACGTCAGTTCCCAGACAAACTATTTTTGGCCCGTCTTCTTGTGAGATGGGTGTTAGCCTCCAGTCGATATAATGGTTCTCGCCATTAACCGCTATGGCTTTTGTCCGTTGGACATGGTGTTTGTTTTCACAATAAAGACTAGCAATTTTTTCAGCCGTTTTCCGGTTTTCCTTATCGGAATACACGCCGGAAAGCAGTGAATTGTACTCTTCGATTTGCCCATCAGGCGAAATCACCATGAAGGGAAAATCATCTTTTAGGTTATCGGCAAGGAGTTGCAGACTATCGCAGGTTAGTTGCATTTCGGGACTTTTACTTAAAACTATGGGGGCTGAGAACTAGCTGGTTAGGATGGATTTGACAAATTCTTGAGATTTGTTTTTCAAGATGTTGATTTCATTTTGAATGTGATTTGCGGCAGTTAGAACTTCGTTCGCTCCGATTGCGGTATCTTCAGCGCTCTTCCGTACACTTTCCATATTCTTGAAAACAAGATTTGTACTGTTGGAGGCTTCGTTAATGTTGCGGCTGATTTCATCTGTTGCTGAGGATTGTTCCTCAACTGCAGCGGAGATCGCTTGAGCAATTTCCTTTAAAGTATCCAGAGATCCGGTGATTTCATTGACCGCGGTTACAGAGGATAAAGTTTTTTCCTGAATGTCAGTGACCTGTTCTTCGATATCCTGCGTCGCATTGGTGGTTTGTTGCGCCAGTGTTTTTACTTCAGAGGCGACAACAGAGAAGCCACGACCAGCTTCACCCGCTCTTGCCGCTTCAATGGTGGCGTTCAGGGCCAATAAATTGGTTTGCCCAGCAATGTCGCTGATTAGCTTAACAACCTGATCAATGGTTGCCGCAGACTGATTAAGTTCATTGATGCGGTTCGTGGTATGTGTGGTGTTGTTTGCCACTTCTTTTGTTTTTTCAAAAGAACTAGTCACCTGACGAGTTATCTCCTGAATGGACGCAGATAGTTGCTCTGAGGCAGAGGCAACGGTTTGAACATTAACGTGAGTTTGCTCGGATGCACTGAACACTTCTTTCGCCTGTACTTTATTGACTTCAGCGTGCTTGATCAGTTCTTGGGCTTGAGCATTTGTTTGAGACGTTGCACTCGACAGGTTTTCGATGACTTTCAAAACGTGATCTTCAAACTCTTCAGAAAGCGACTGCAGTTGCTCTTTGCGTTCAATCTCTTTTTCTTTAATGCCAACGGAAGCCGAATTGATAATTTCTGCTGCGTTGCCAAAGTCTCCCAAGATGCCTTGGGTCATGAAAGTGCGATGATACTCTTTGCGCATGGCTGATTGCAAAGAGGCGCTGGATTCCCGCACGAACGCGTCAGCCAGATCAAGGGTTTGATTAAGCTTTGAAAGAGTGGGGGTCAGTTCACCGAAGTTGTCCCAATGAACAATTCTTTCAGAGAGATTGCCGTTCGCAGTATTTTCAACCAGGTCCGTAATCGCCTCAAATGCACGTTCATAGAGTGACAGCTTCTCCTGCAACTGAGCAGTTGACTGATCATCATTGGACGCGTTGAAGTTTTTCGCGTTACTTTTTTTCTTTAAGCTGAACATGTTACTTCCCCAGTGACCAGACAAATTGGCTATACGTCATGCCGGCATCTTCCAGCATTTTTTGCAGCATGCCTTCACTTGCTTCCAGGCCATCTTTGCGGTTGCTGTGCTTGTTTTCTTCAATAAGCAGTTGTTTGTAGATATCGCTAATTTTATCAATCGCGGATCTGGTTGGAGATCTGCGGTTTGAGTGATAGCCGTTTATCTGCCCTTGTGCATCGTAACTTGGGGTAACGTGAGCGATAACCCAATAGTACTTACCCGACTTAGATCGATTTTTCACATAGGCGAATATCTCTTCTCCTTTGGATATGGTGTCCCAAAGAAGTTTGAAAATGACCCGTGGCATATCAGGGTGCCGGATTAAATTGTGAGGTTTGCCGATAACTTCATCAGTAGACATTTCCGCGACGCGGCAAAAAACGTCGTTTGCATAAAGGAGTTTTCCGGATTTATCTGTTTTAGAAACAATGATTTCATCAGGGCTGAAGGTGATTTCTTCATCCACTGTAACTATATCAAAATTGTTCATAGTGATTTAATAACCGCTGGATACTAAGTGATGGATACTAAGTGATGGGTACTAAGTGATGGGTACTTGCTTTCGCGTTATGTCCATTTTGGTATTGTTTAATATCAATCATTATTACAGCTTAAAGGTTATGAAAAAATTAATGTTCTAATGCTGTCGAGAGAAAAATGCAAATGAAAATAAGTTGTCTAACTATTTGAATTATAACGATATATTATTTTTAGTTACATATGTGACTAATATCACTAAATTTAAAAATAATATCTAAAAGTTAGTCTATAAGTACTAGTGATATTAATTGTATGATTGCTCTATAATAATAGAAGAGAATTGTTCTTACTACAGCTCAAAGAAGAGGCGAGACGCAAATAAAAATTGCTCACATAGACTGGAAATGTGGGTTTTTTGACCACAGGTGATGTTGGGGCCTTGATCAAAGTCAACGATTTTGTTTACGCCTTATGGGAGAATTGGACATAGATGACTGGACGAGTGGTGGTCGCTTAAAAGAGAAGGTGATGTAATGCTGGCACTAGATGAAATTAAAGTAGAGCTCGAAAAACGTAAGCTGATTTTGAACAAGCGTGTGAGTGAGATGGAAGCCGCACTTCGTTCTGAGCATAGTACAAATTTTTCCGAACAGGCGCACGAGCGTGAAGATGAAGAGGTGATGGAGCGTCTTGAACAAGAAGCCCTTCAAGAGATTGAGGCGATCAATCATGCGCTCACACGTATCGAAAACGATACTTATGGGGTTTGTTCCGTTTGTGGCGGTGATATTGGTGAGAAGCGCTTGAAGGTTCTGCCATATGCAGGTCTTTGCATTAGTTGTGCTGAATAAGAAGTAATTGAACTTCAATAAGAGCCGCGCCTTTTATGCGCGGCTTTTTTTATGCCTGCTTGGCGAAAGGTATCTTTTGTATCCAGCATCTTAGTGCTAGGTTTGCCTGCGAGTAAAATATGTAAGTCAGAAGGACTTGGAGTGGAATGAAAACAGGTGGTCAACTGATTGTAGAATGCCTTGAAGCGCAGGGTGTTGATCGGGTTTTTTGTGTGCCGGGTGAGAGTTATCTCGCTGTTTTGGATGCGTTGCATGACAGTGACATAGAAACGGTTGTTGCCAAGCAAGAAGGCGGGGCCGCCATGATGGCAGAAGCTGACGGCAAGCTGACGGGACGTCCCGGCATTTGCATGGTGACACGGGGGCCAGGTGCGACAAACGCAGCGTCAGGTATTCATGTGGCGAAGCAGGATAGCGTCCCGATGATCATGTTCGTGGGACAAATTGGCCGCCGCATGAAAGGACGTGAAGCCTTTCAGGAGGTGGATTATCGGCAGACATTTGGTGATCTTGCCAAATGGGTCGAAGAAATTGACCATGCAGACCGTATCCCCGAAGTAATTTCTCACGCTTATCATGTAGCCATGAGTGGTCGCCCAGGTCCTGTGGTGATTGCATTGCCGGAAGATATGCTCCGCGATGTGGCAGATGTAGAACCCGCACCTTATATTGAAGTGGCAGATCCTGCTCCAACTGAAGAGGCTATTGCCGGTGTTGTTGATCTTTTGAAAGAGGCTAAAAACCCTTTCCTTCTTTTAGGGGGAACGCGTTGGACAGAAGAAGATGTCGCAACAGTGCACAAGTTTGCAGAAGATTGGGGTCTGCCGGTCGGTTGTTCGTTCCGCCGTCAGCAGTTGTTTGACCATACGCATCCCAATTATGCGGGCGACGTAGGTCTGGGCATCAATCCCGCGTTGAAGAGCCGGTTGGAAAATAGTGATCTGGTTATCCTTCTCGGTGCCCGTTTCTCTGAAAACCCAAGTCAGGGTTTCTCTTCCTTTGATATTCCGGTGCCCAAGCAAAATATCGTGCAAATCCACAGTGGTGCAGAAGAGCTTGGTCGTATCTACCGGGCCAATGTTTCTATCAATGCCACACCAGGTACTTTCCTGAATGCAATGATGAAAGAGGCAACGCCTGAGGGGCGTGCTGTTGACCCAACCGTTCATGAAGAATATCTGGCTTGGACATCTAATCCACCTAAGATTCCTGGCGATGTCCAGATGGGTGAAGTTATGAAGCACTTGATAAAGGTGCTGCCTGAAGATGCGATTATGGCAAATGGGGCAGGGAACTATGCCATTTGGTTGCATCGTTTTTGGCCATTCCGGAGTTTTGGCAGTCAACTGGCACCAACCTCTGGCTCTATGGGCTACGGTTTGCCAGCCGCCGTTGCAGGTGGTTTGCGTTGCCCGGATAAAGAAGTTTTCTGTTTTGCGGGTGATGGGTGTTTCCAGATGACCATGCAGGAATTTGGAACCGCCATGCAATATAGATCCAAAGTCATTGTGCTGCTGATCGATAATGGCATCTATGGTACCATTCGAATGCATCAGGAAAGGGAGTATCCTTCCCGAATTTCCGGTACGGATATTCTAAACCCGGATTTTGCGGCGTTGGCAAAGGCCTATGGGGCTCACGCAGAAACTGTTGTCAAAACCGAAGAGTTTCCCGCTGCGTTGGAGCGGGCGCGGAATTCGAAATTTGCTGCACTTATCCATATCAAGATTGATCCAGAAGCGATTTCCCCAACGGCAACTATCTCAGGCTTGAGAGGGAAATAATCCTTTGTAAATAACGTTCTAAACCCTCGTGCGAAAGTGCGAGGGTTTTTTTATTGGCAAAACCGTATTGACAGCGGCAAATAAACTTTCTAACGTTTGTTAGAAACAAAAATAAATAACAGGGAGCGGTCAACTAAGTTTGACCCGTGATCGACCAAAATGGTGGAGCTGATATGGCAGTAATAGAGAGTAAAATCGATCCGCACTCAGATCAATTTGCCCATAATGCTGGCGCATTTGAAGAGTTGTTGGACGCTTGGCGGGAGCGCATGAGTGAAGCGGTGGGCGGAGGTCGTGAAGCGCTAGTTGAGCGTCATCACAAACGAGGTAAAATTCTCGTCCGAGATCGTATCGACCGAGTTATTGATCCAGGAACAGCTTTTTTGGAACTCTCTCCACTGGCGGCTTTCGGGCAGTATGGAAACGAGGTCCCGTCCGCAGGAATTGTGACAGGTATCGGAATTGTCTCCGGTACTCCTTGTATGTTTATTGCCAATGATGCCACGGTTAAGGGGGGATCCTTCTTCCATGAGACGGTGAAAAAGCATATCCGTGCCCAGGAAATTGCCTCTAATCATCGTTTGCCATGTCTGTATTTGGTGGATTGCGGTGGGGCGTACCTGCCGGAGCAGGATCGGGTTTTTCCTGACAGGGACCATTTCGGAAACACTTTCTATCGTCAGTGCCAGATGTCAGCTGAAGGCATCCCTCAGATCTCTGTTGTTTTCGGTGGTTGTACGGCGGGCGGCGCTTATATCCCTTCGCTTTCTGATCAGGTGATCATGGTGAAGGATAATGCCCGCATTCATCTTGGTGGGCCTTCCATTGTAAAGGTCGCGATTAACGAAGAGGTCGATGGTGAAACGCTGGGCGGTGCGGAAATGCACAGCACCGTTTCGGGTGTGAGTGATCATTTGGCGGAAAATGAAGAGGAGGCGCTTGCACGTCTTCGTGACATTGTCGCCAATTTGAATATGGAGCGTATTGCGCCGCCGTTGGGTGAGGCTTTGCCCCCAAGACATAGTCCGGAAGAGCTGACAGGCGTCATCAATAGTGATCGTAAAATCCCTTACGATGTGCGTGAAGTCATCGCACGCCTTGTTGACGATAGTGATTATCAGGAGTTTAAGCCTGCCTGGGGAGAGAGTCTGGTTTGCGGGTTTGCGAAAATTCATGGTTATCCCATTGGTGTCATTGGAAATAATGGCGCGCTTTTTTCAGATAGTTCTATGAAAGGGGCCCAGTTTATTCAGCTGTGCGATCAAAGAAATATTCCAATCCTGTTTTTACATAACATTACAGGCTTCATGGTTGGATCCGAAGCAGAGCGTGGCGGCATCGCGAAAAACAGCGCGAAAATGGTCTATGCCATGTCGACCGTTAAGGTGCCGCGCCTGTCTGTGATTATTGGCGGATCCTACGGGGCCGGGAATTATGGCATGTGTGGTCGTGGTTTCAGGCCGGACTTCATGTTCGCTTGGCCAAATGCAGAACTTGCAACCATGTCAGCGGATATTGCGTCCAACGTGATGCTGGAGCTTCGCAGAGGCAAGCTGGATGGTAGTGCCGCGGCGCAAGAAGAGCTGAACGCACTGGAAAAATCGGTGCGGGATCAGTATGGCCGACAGAGCGATCCCTATTACGCGACGTCCAGATTGTGGGATGATGGAATAATTGCGCCGTCGCAGACACGGGACATTATGGGGCTTTGCCTTTCAATCATTCAATCAACACCTAATGTTGATCAGTATTCACCAGTCTATCGGATGTAAGGGGGCGATATGTTTTTTGAAAGTGTATTAATCGCCAACCGCGCCGAAATTGCCTTACGCCTTATCCGGGCGGTTCAGTCATTGGGATTGGAGGCGATTGCCGTCTATTCGGAAGCGGATAAGAATGCCCCTCATGTGAAGGCTGCAGACAAGTCGGTCCAATTGGGGAGAGGGGAAACCTCAGACAGTTACCTAAATATGGAAAAAATCCTTGATGCCGCAAATAGGAGCGGTGCAGGTGCCATACATCCGGGATATGGCTTCTTTTCTGAAAATGCGAATTTTGCCAAATCCTGTGAACAGGCTGGAATTGTCTTTATCGGACCGAAAGCGGAAATCATCGCTGATATGGGCTCTAAAATCGCAGCCAAAGAAAGAGCAATTGTTGCTGGGGTGCCCGTCGTCCCCGGGTATCAAGGCGGTGAACAGGATGATGATCTTCTGATTGCTCATGCCGAGGAGATTGGTTTCCCACTCCTTGTCAAAGCTAGTGCTGGCGGCGGTGGGCGCGGGATGCGTGTCGTGAATGAAGCAGGAGAGCTGGCGGAACAGATTTCTCTCGCACGTCAGGAAGCAGCCGCAGCTTTTGGCGACCCTTCATTGTTGCTTGAAAAATATGTGCAAAAAGCACGTCACATAGAAGTTCAGGTTTTGGGAGACAATCATGGCAACGTCATTCATTTGCTTGAGCGCGATTGTTCCATCCAGCGGAACCATCAGAAACTGATCGAGGAAGCGCCAGCTGCAGATTTCCCGTCTGACGTTCGGGAGAGGATGTTGACCTCTGCCGCTGAACTTGCAAAATCAATAGGCTATAACAGCGCTGGAACTGTGGAATATATTTATGATCCTGAAACCCAGGATTTTTATTTCCTGGAAATGAACACTCGCCTTCAGGTGGAGCATCCAGTTACCGAAGCCATTACCGGTATCGATTTGGCCCAGTGGCAAATTCGGATTGCCAATGGTGAAGAGCTCTCTATTACTCAGGAAGAAATCAAATCTGACGGATGGGCGATAGAAGCGCGTGTTGCGGCAGAAAACCCAGAAGAGGGATACCTGCCGCAAACTGGATTGGTGCATACCTATCTAGAGCCATCAGGTATCGGCGTGCGTATTGATAGTGGTATTTCAGAAGGTGTCGCTGTTTCTCATTACTATGACAGTATGCTCTCTAAAGTAATCGTGCATGGTCGAAACAGGGATGATGCAATTGCGAAACTAAGCAGAGCATTAAGTCAGTACCGGATTGCAGGTGTAGGGACAAATATCACTTTCCTTTCTTCAATTTTGAAATCGGAAGAGTTCGTAAAATCAAACCATTATACATCATTCTTAAAAGATAAGTTTGAAGGAAGCTGGCAAGGTGTGAAAGTAAGTGATGAGGTGCGACTGATCGCGTGCCTTGGTAATCATCTTTCCAACACACGGAAAAATACTGGTTCAGTATGGGGACGTCTTGAAGGATGGCGCGTGACCAAGCCTGCAGGCCGAAATCCCGTGAGCTATTACTTTGTTGTTGAGGAAGGAAGCGCTCCTAAAAGGCTCGAGATTACCGAAACTGATAGCAGTTACTGTCTGAAAATGGGAGATGAAGCACAGTCTGAATTGATCCTCATATCTTTGGACGCATCATCGATTACAGTTGATAGCGACGGCATGAATATCACTTATCCTTTGAGGCATAATGATGGGCTGACAACTGTTTTTGAAGGGGCGCTTTCTACGTCAGTTAAACTCCTGTCGCCGGAAGAGGTGCTTCTGGGTATCCAAGGGGACATTGGCAGCGGCGGGAATACCGTGCAATCCCCCATGCCGGGATTGATTGTGGAAATACTGGTTAAGCCTGGTGATGCAGTTAAAAAAGGCGATACGGTTATCGTTCTGGAAGCGATGAAACTGATGCAAAAGCTCACCGCATCTACGGACGGTACCATTTCTGAAATTTATTGTCATGAGGGTGACACACCTGAAAAAGGCTCGCTGCTCGTTACTATCGAACCTGATAAACCTGAAGAATAAGCTGAGAAAATAACATGGAAAAAAGTATCTATTTTAGTGAAGAGCACCACATGCTGCGGGAGCAAATCGCGCGCTTTGTGCAGGAAAAAGTGATGCCAAACGGCGACCTTTGGGAAGCCGATGGAATGGTGCCGCGTAATGTTCTAAAGGAAATGGGGGATCTCGGCTTCTTCGGTATTCAGTATTCTTCGGAATATGGTGGGGCGGAGATGAGCGTTCTGGGTTCTGTTGTCTTGGCGGAGGAGCTTGCAAAATCCACTTATGGCGGTTTTGCTGTCACGGCTTTGGTTCATACCGACATGGCGTCACCACATCTTTATAATGCAGGTAACTCAGATCAGCTGTCTGAATATATGCCAGATATTATTGCAGGTGATAAAATCACAGCGGTTGCAGTGACGGAGCCAGATGCAGGATCAGATGTTGCGGGTATGAAAACACGCGCTGTTCAGGATGGCGACTATTGGGTACTGAACGGCAGTAAAATGTTCATTACGA
This sequence comes from Sneathiella sp. P13V-1, assembly GCF_015143595.1. NCBI lineage: Bacteria > Pseudomonadati > Pseudomonadota > Alphaproteobacteria > Sneathiellales > Sneathiellaceae > Sneathiella > Sneathiella sp. P13V-1. The sequence goes on from NZ_WYEU01000004.1 coordinate 174,187, forward strand.
ATGGTGTGCATGGCGATCTGTATTTCGTGGCGGCGAAGACAGACACGTCTGCAAAAGGGTCACGCGGGGTGACGATTTTCATTGTTGAGAAAGGTACCGAAGGTTTCAGCGTCGGGCGTAAACTCAACAAAATGGGCTGGCTTTCCTCTGATACCGCTGAGCTCGTGTTTGAAGATGTCAGAATACACAAAGACTACATTCTGGGTGAAGTGAATAAAGGTTTCTACGCCATTATGAAAAACTTCCAGAATGAGCGGACAGTCCTTGGGGCACAGGCCATGGGGGAAGCTGACAAGGCGCTTGAGCTGACACTGGATTATGTGAAAAACCGTAAAGCCTTTGGTCAAACTTTGTGGGATAAGCAAGCTATTCGCCAGCGCCTCTCGAAACTTCAAGCTGAAGTCGCGGCTGGTAAGCAACTTTTATATCATTCTGCGTGGCTTGATAGCTTGGGGCAGGACTGTGTGAAAGAGGTATCCATGGTGAAGGCTTACTGCGGTGAACTTGTAAATCGCGTGATGTATGAGTGTCAGCAGTTCCATGGTGGTTTTGGGTATATGCGTGAAGCCCCCATTGAACGTATGGTTCGTGATGCCCGTATTCAGTCTATCGGTGGTGGCGCAACTGAGGTCATGCTGGAAGAAATCGCTAAGCGTTCATAAGGAAGGGGTTTTATGCGCGGAAAACGATTTACCAGCCAAAAACTGTAGTTTTCTGCGGATCTTTGGTCTTTTAATCTGAATGGGTCTTCTATATTAAAGGCTGGACAATTAGGGGAGCTGCTTTTAAAAGCTAAACCTAACGACTGTTTTGTAAATATGTGGAAGACCTTTTCGATATGACGATCAAGGATATTGTATTTATTGCCCTATTTGCGGCTTTAACTGCGGCTCTTTCTATTGTTCCCCCGGTTAATGTTCCGGTGATCAATGTTCCAATTACGGCGCAGACATTTGGTGTAATGCTTGCCGGTGGTGTGCTTGGTGCGCGCCGTGGTGCTCTTTCTATGATTTTGTTCCTGGCTTTGGTGGCGGTTGGTCTCCCATTCCTGTCCGGTGGTCGTGGTGGCGCCGGTGTCTTCATGGGTGCAAGTGGTGGTTTCCTTATTGGTTGGGTAATTGCAGCCTTTGTCATTGGTTACATGGTCGAAAGATCATGGGAGAAACTGAACTTCGTAACCGCCATGACGAGCAGTGTCGTTGGTGGTATCTTAATCCTTTACGCGATCGGTATTCCGTGGATTGCTGTAGTTGCAGGTATTTCCATTGATAAAGCGGCTCTTTCTGCAATTGCCTATGTTCCAGGTGATTTGGTGAAAGCAGGTCTGGCCTCTATCATTATGATTCAGGTGAAACGCGCTTACCCGCTGATTTCTGTTAAAGCCTAAGTGCTTTTAAAGGCGGCCTTCAATGATTTCATTAAAGTCGGTAAAGGTTGCCTTCGAAGGGCGGACTGTCCTTGAAGATATTAATCTGGACATCAACGAAAAACGTGTTGGTGTCATCGGGTGGAATGGGTCGGGCAAAAGTACTTTTGCCCGGCTTTTAAATGGCCTGCAAACGCCGACCGCTGGCTCAGTCACCATTGACGGTGCCGATACCGCAAAAGCGGGCGGGCATGTCCGGCGAAAAGTCGGTTTTGTGTTTCAGAACCCAGATAATCAGATTGTATATCCCGTCGTCGAAGAGGACCTGGAGTTTGGTCTCAGAAACCTCAATATTTCCAAAGAAGAGCGAAAGCGCCGTATTGACGAGATTTTTCAGCAATACGGACTTGATCATCTTCGCAGCAGAATGACCCACCGTTTAAGCGGAGGTGAAAAACAGATGATCGCCTTGATGGGGGTATTGGTCATGCATCCGGAAATTATTGTGCTGGATGAGCCGACAACACTTTTGGATCTGAAGAATAAACATAACCTTTTATCCGTTTTGCATGAGCTGCCTCAGCAGATCGTTATGGTAACTCATGACCTTGAATTGCTGAGTGATTTTGATCGTGTTCTGTTTTTTCATGATGGGAAGCTTTATGCGGATGGCGAACCTGAAGAAGTTATCGCAACCTACAGAAAAGTGAGTGGCGTATGCTGACACTTTATGTAGCTGGGGATACCTGGGTCCACAGATTGCCTGCTGGATTTAAGATCCTGACCCTACTCGCCGCGGGTACGGCGCTGTTTCTGGTTCAGCGTCTGGATATCATGTTAGGCGCGTTTGGCGTAACAGTGCTTCTCTACATTTTCGCAGGGATCCCATTTGCAAAGTTTAAAGATCAGATAAAGCCGCTGATATGGATTATGGTACTGATATTTATCGTGCAAATCCTCATCGCGGATATCTGGGCGGCTTTGTTTATTGTGGCGCGTTTCAGTTCTTTGATCCTGTTTGCATCTTTGGTGACGTTGACCACCAGAAGCGAGCAGATGATTGATGTCATTGAATGGGCGCTGCATCCTTTCAAAAAGTGGATCCCCGTTCATAAGATCAGCCTCGCCATTTCTCTCACCTTGCGTTTTGTTCCCCTGCTTCGGGACGTTACGGCAGAGGTGCGAGAAGCACAGCGGGCAAGGGGGATGTCTCGCAATTTGATTGCGACCATTACACCTGTCATAATCCGAACCTTGAAAACGGCTGATGAAGTGGCCGAGGCCATCGAAGCGCGCTCATTTGGTCAAGATGAAAGACGATAGGTATGGAAAAGCAGCAGGCTGGTAAAATCTGGTCGCAATTGAAAACGCTTTTTCAAGAACGTCATTCCGTTCGTGCTTTTCTGAATAAACCAGTTCCAGAAAATCTCTTGGCTGAGATCTTCGAAAATGCAGCCAGATCACCAAGTGGCGGCAATTTGCAGCCTTGGCAGGTGTATGCCGTATCCGGCGCGCTTAAAGACAGGCTGGGCGCCGCAATTCAGCAGGCTTATTGGGACAAAGGGCACACCTCTCCGGATGAATATTCCTATTATCCTGAAACGTGGGTTGAACCCTATATAACGCGGCGGAGTGAAGCCGCACAGCAACTATTTGGCGCACTCGGTCTAGGGGCGCGGGATGTTAAAGAAAAACGGGTACAGCAAGCCAAGAATTATGATTTTTTCGGCGCACCTGTCGGCTTGATCTTTGTGATGGATCGGGATCTGTCACAAGGGAGCTGGCTGGATATGGGGATGTATATAAACTCCGTGTCAATGCTTGCAAACGCGGCAGGATTAGGCACTTGCCTACAGGCCAGTTTTATCTCCTACCCTGAGGTGATCCGGCAAGTTCTTGAAATACCGGAAGATCAGATCATTCTGTGTGGCATGGCAATTGGGTATGAGGATACAAGCCAAGCCGTGAATGACTTTAAAACGGACCGGAAAAGCATTTTTGAGACGGTTGTTGAGAAAAACAGTTCATTGCAGGATCTGGGGGCGCGGTTTCTTGGAAATGGTCACATTTTCAAAAATAGGACGGCTTTAAAAATTGGCGAAACATCTGTTTCCTGGGCTGAGTTTGCCAAAAAAATTGATGAGCAGGCAAGCCTGATTTCTTCCAAATATGCGGGGAAAAATGAGCTGCCTTTGCTTTTGGGAAATTCACTGGATTTTGCCGTTCTTTTTACCGCGGGGCAGGTGGCAGGTAAAAATGTACAGGTTCTTGATCCAGCTTGGCCACAAAACTGGATAGATGACGTGGCTACCGGAAGCCGTATATGCACTGAACTTCTGCCCACTAATCAATCCGATCGGAAGACACATAACGACAGTATAGATGTTGAACAACCTTTCTATACTGGCTTCACCTCTGGCAGTACTGGGCGGCCAAAAGGCTTTGTGAGAAGCCAGAAATCTTGGCTTGAAAGTTTCGAGATTGACAGGGTCGAGTTTGGCATGACGCCACATGACATTGTGGCCTCAATCGGGAACTTCTCTCATTCACTACCTCTTTATGCCATGGTGCGCGCGTTGTATGAGGGGGCGACTTCAATTTGTTTCCCATCGTTTCATCCAGCTAAAGTTCTGCAGGAATTAGAAGCTGAGCAGGTCACAATACTGTATGCCGTTCCGACCCAATTGGATGCTTTGTGCCGTGCGGCGAGCGGGCAGGAAAATCTTGAACACGTGAAATGGGTTTTGTCTTCTGGGGCAAAATGCAGTGAAGAGCTGTATCGGAAGTTGAGGCAGTTGTTTCCAAATGCGGAGCTGGCTGAATTTTATGGAAGTTCAGAACTGAGTTTTATCTCAGTTGCGAAGAAAAACGAGAACATTCCAGACGCTTCGGTTGGCCGTGTTTTACCAATGGTCAATCTTCAGATTAGGGACGCCAACGATAAAGTCTGTCCGGCCGGTGAAATCGGGCGGGTCCATGTGCAAAGCCCTTTGCAGTTTCTTGGGTATTTGGGGCATTCCTTTATTAATCGTGAGGATGGTTTGTACACGGGGGATACCGGTTATGTGGATGAAACGGGGTGTTTGTATCTAACCGGCCGATTTGATCGCATGTTAAATGTGAAAGGGCGCAACATCTTCCCCGAAATGATCGAGCAGTGTCTTATTAAAATGAAGGGGGTGGCCTCTGCTGCGGTTTTTGGGATTGATGATCCAAAGCGTGGACAGGACATTGTGGCGGTCGTTGAGACAACATCTGAGATCACTTTTAAAGAGGTGAGGGAGGCCTGCCGTCAGTATCTTCCCGATTATGCACTCCCAAGAAGGGTATACCGCACAGATGCCTGGCCGATGACCAGTTCAGGGAAAACAAACTTTCCGCTGCTGAAAAGTCAGTTAAGTGCGGGTGAGTTGGAGCGGTTAATATGAAGCACTGTTACGTTGTTGCTGCAAAGCGTACCGCTGTTGTCCCTCGTGGTGGTGCCTTCAATCATTTGCAAGCGGATGAACTGGCTGCGCCGGTGATAAGTGCTCTGCTGGAAGAGTTGCCTGAAGCTGGTGGTCATGTTGACCAGATTATTATGGGGAACGCTTTGTACGGCGGGGGCAATCCCGCTCGGCTGGCTGCTTTAAGGGCGGGGATACCTGAAGGCGTTCCAGCTCTCACGCTTGACACGCAATGCTGCGCTGGGATGGATGCTGTCCGTCTGGGCGCAAATTTTATTCGAACAGGAGAGGCTAGGGCCGCAATAGTTGGGGGACTTGAAAGTTATTCACGCTCCCCCATCAGATCGAAGCGTCCGATGAATAAGGATGACAAAGCTGAACCCTATCTTCGCCCTCCTTTTACCCCTTGGGCAGAACGGGATCCTGATATGGTGGCTTCTGCAGGTGATTTGTCAGCAGAATTGAACTGCTCAAGAGAAGACCAAGAAAAGTATGCTCAAAGAAGTCACGAGAAATCGTTGGCGTCACAAGGTTTTATTTTAAAGCAGATTGTACCGGTTGAGGGCGTCACATCCGACAAATTCACCAGAAGACTGTCACCGTCCCTCCTTAAGAAGTTACCTGTTGTCTATGGCAAAGAACCTTATGAGCTCACATCAGCGACTATCGCGGTGGAAGCAGATGCAGCCGCGGCTCTTTTGTTGGTTAGTGAAGATGTTTTCGAGAAGCTGGGGGGAGCCGGGTGCCTAATCGAGCACTCTGTCAGTGTCGGAACGGATCCCGCAAAACCCGCACTATCTCCCCTAAATGCTATTCAGACTTGTATTAAGAAGGCTGATATCGAACTTTCAGATATCGCTTTATTTGAAATGATGGAGGCTTTTGCGCTGCAAGGGGTCTTGCTTGAGAGATTTTTAGGTGAACAAGCCTCTCATAAACTCAACAAATGGGGGGGAGCATTGAGTAGGGGGCATCCCATTGGCGCATCTGGCGCTATCAATTTAGTGCATATGTTTCACCAACTAGTTGATATGCCAAAGGGAGCGCGAGGTCTCGCTTCTATTGCGGCTGCAGGCGGGCTTGGTAGTGCTCTAATGTTGAAGGCATTCGGCAAGTGATTCGAAAAATGTGTGAAAAAATAGTCAAATAGTATTAAATATTTAGTTTCGAATATTGAGTTCTTGTATGCCTAATAATTAGTCATATGTGCTAAATATTTGTGCAATATTTCCATAAACTAATACTAAATTAGTAATTGAAATGACGCCAAATGACTTTATCCTTAATGTTAAGGTCTTGTAAACTTGGCGGGCGCACTCTTTTTCTAACGTTAGGAATCTGAACCTTGGAAGATTTGTTCAGAAGTACCGTTAGGTGATGAGTATGGCTAATTTCTTTAAACTACGAATTTCACAAAAACTCCCTCTTCTTGTTTTGGCTGCGTCCCTTTTCCTCGGGTTGGGTATGGGAATTACGGGCTATATTCAAGGGTCCAATTCCTTGGATAAGGCAACAGAAGAAAAACTTCTGGTAACCGTTCAAGAGAGAAAATCTTCTCTGGAAAGCTATTTGAAAAACATTCAGGAAGATTTGTATATCATCTCAAGAAGCTCAAATGTTGTGGATGCGATCACTAAATTTAATGGTGCATGGAGCCAGTTAGGTAAAGATCAGACTGCGTATCTTCAGAAGAAATACATTGAGGAAAATGAATATCCTTTGGGCCAAAAGGAAAAACTGGATTTTGCTTCAGATGGATCGATTTACAGTTTCACTCATAAAGTATTCCACCCCTGGTTCAGAGATATTCAGCAAACACGTGAGTTTTACGATATCTTCCTCTTCAACAGTAAAGGGGATCTTATCTACAGCGTCTTTAAAGAAAATGATTACGCGACAAATTTTGTGAGCGGGAAGTGGAAAGACAGTGGGTTAGGCGCAGTTTACCGGGAGGCTATGGCCAATCCAGAAGTTGGATTTGTTGCCTTTCAGGATTTTGCCCCTTATGCGCCCAGTAATGATGCGCCTGCCAGCTTTATTGCAACACCAGTTTTTAGAGGTGATCAGGCAATCGGTGTGATTGCCTATCAGATGTCAATTTCGCGTCTAAATGCTTTGATGAATGACGCAACTGGTCTTGGGGAAACTGGTGAAGCCTACATTGTCGGCACCGATAACCTCATGCGTAGTGACAGTCGTTTTTCAGATGAGAGTACGATTTTGAAACGCGAGATCAAAACCGAAGCTGCATCAGCTGCTTTAAGTGGGAAGTCAGGCGCGCTAAAGGGTATTGATTATAGAGGCGAGCGAGTGAAGTCTGTATATAATTATATTGATTTCCTTGGTGTTCGCTGGGCTGTTATTGCTGAGATTGATCAAGCAGAGTTTTTCGCACCAATTTCTTCGATGCGTAATAACATGCTGATGATTGGCTTAGGTCTATTGGTTCTTGTATGCGCGGTCGGATACTTGTTCTCCCGTCAAATCGCAAATAAGCTGATTGAGATCACCCAAGCGATGATGCAACTTTCAGATGGTAATCTGGATGTTGAAGTGCCAGCACAAGATACCGGTGATGAAGTTGGCGATATGGCTCAATCACTTCAGGTGTTTAAAGATAATGCGATTGAGCAGAAGCGTCTGGAAGCGGAAGCTAAAGAAGCAGAAGCGGCGGCTGCTGAACGTGAACGTATAGAACGTGAAAGAGAGCAAGAACGCCTTGAAAAAGAACGTGAGCGTGAACGTCTTGAGGCAGAAGAGAAGGCCGCGCGCGCAGAGAGAATTACTGCGATTATCAAAGAATTTGAAAGTCGTATCTCATCCATTATGGAAACATTGACTGGATCAGCAAATCAGTTGCAGGTTACAGCCAATGACCTTGTAGCAACGGCTGATGGAACCCGTAATCTGTCAGGTGATGTATCTGTCGCCTCGCAAGAAGCCTCTTCAAATGTTCAGACTGTGGCTTCTGCAGCAGAAGAACTGTCAGCTTCAATTGGTGAAATATCACGTCAGGTAACACAGGCAACTGATGTCTCTGAAGAAGCTGTCTCTGAAGCTGAAAGTACAACTACTTCGGTTGGAGATTTGGCTAATGCTGCCAAGAAAATCAGTGAAGTTGTTGAAATGATCAGTGACATTGCTGGGCAGACAAATCTACTCGCTTTAAACGCTACGATTGAAGCGGCTCGGGCTGGTGATGCAGGTAAAGGTTTTGCCGTAGTGGCATCAGAGGTGAAAAGTCTGGCGACGCAAACTGCACGGGCAACTGAGGAAATCGCTCAGCAAATCGATGGAATGCAAAATGCAACTAATGGCGCAGTTGAGGCCATTAGTAAGATCGGAGATGTGATCCGTACCATTCGTGAGGCCACTGTTGGGATTTCCTCAGCTGTGAATGAGCAGAATGCAGCAACGACTGAAATTTCCAGAAGTGTGCAAGAAGCGTCGAATGGTACCTCTCAAGTAAACGCCAAAATTAGCGAGGTTTCAGAGAAGTCTGAAGAAACCGGTCAGGCGGCGAATAATGTACTGTCTGCATCAGAGGCTTTGGAAAGTCTGTCTAAAGACCTGAATGGCGTAATTGATAGCTTCCTGAACGATATCAGAGCTGCTTAGTCAACTTCAGCAGTTATGGGAAAGGCAGCCGTTCGGCTGCCTTTTTTATTTGAAAACGACTGTTTTTTGACCGTTCAACATAACCCGATTTTCAAGGTGCATTTTTACGGCACGAGCAAGAACACGGCTTTCCACATCGCGGCCAGTCGCCACAAGGTCATCAGCGGTCATTGAATGGGTTACTCGCTCTGTTTCCTGCTCAATGATTGGGCCTTCATCCAGATCAGGGGTCACATAGTGAGCCGTTGCGCCGATAAGTTTCACACCACGTTCATGGGCCTGATGGTAAGGCTTGGCGCCCTTGAAACTGGGCAGAAACGAATGATGGATATTGATAATGCGGCCAAATAACCGATTAGATAAATTATCAGACAAAATCTGCATGTAGCGGGCAAGAACAACCAGATCCGCATCTTTCTCAAAACTCAGCTTCAATAATTTTTCTTCTACGTCAGCTTTGTTCTCCCTGGTTACGGGCCAATGGTAGTAGGGGATACCCTCGACTTCCGCGGTTTTTTGACTGTCTTCATGGTTCGAGACAATGGCGACAACTTCTGCGTTAAGCCACCCAACACGAATTTGATAGAGCAGATGAAGCAATGCATGATCGAATTTGGAGACCATAGCGATGATGCGTGGTTTTCTAGCGGCATCACTTAACCCAACCTTCATCTGAAAACGTTCAACAGCTGGTGTTAAAGCATGTTCTAGCTTTTCTTTTGTAGTTTCAGCGGGCGCTGCAAACGCAATTCGCATAAAAAATCGATCTGTTTGCTTGTCCCAGAACTGATTACTTTCAGTGATATTGCATCCATTAGCTGCAAGTTCAGTGGTTATGGCAGCCACAATTCCGGGTTTGTCTTCGCATGACAGGTTCAAGATGAAGTTTTGTTCAGGCATGTTATCAAACTCAAGTTGTCTTATTCATTGTTTTGATTTGTTTGGGGCAGGTGCTTTTACGCAATTGCGATGACCTTGCGGAAATATGAGAACCTGATGAGAAAAAGAAGCGCCATCACTTAGCGTGACAGATTCAAAACCCATGGTGCTAATCAGATCCAGGAAGGTGAGGCTTTCTGCAACGCCACTTTTTGCAAAAATGGGTGTGGTCCTTGCACTAACTGATAGATCAGCGAGAAGCGCCCGTGCCCTGTAAATTGTATTCAAGTACCCTTCCTGTTTGGAAATGATCATGAGTTTGGTTGATTGTCCACCTTTGGCGAAAACTGAGTAAGGGGATTCATACTGCTGGTTTTGTTGACCACTTTTGATCCCGATTATGAAACCCACCCGGCGCTTCTTATTGACATCCTTTAGTGTGGGAACTCGTGCGCAATAGGCCTCGATTTGCTGCGGGGCAGGGTAGTAATATCCTATATAACGATCATTTGTCTGAGCGTAAGAAGAATTCGCCAGCGCAAAAAAAGCCGCTGCAGAAATTACTATGCTTTTGAAAGTGATGCCCATGCGTCCCGTCCCATAAATTGAAACATGGTTTTTGCATATAGGACAGGACGGGGCAACAGTGGAATTTAAGAAACCTCTGCCATCCAGTCATTTAAGATGTTTTTGGCTCTTTTTTTTGCCTCTTCGAGGGTGTCTGCCTCTTTTCCTTCTACTGGGGCTGTCAGTTCAATGACATACCCGTTGGGATCTCTGAAATAGATAGATTCAATAAACCCATGGTCTGCAACACCTCTGGTTTCAATGCCAGCGGCTTTCCCTTTTTCAAACATGTTCATCATATCGTCATAAGCAACCTCAAGGGCGATATGTAAGTCATAATCATGTTGTTCTTTAAAGTCGAACTCCATACCTGGAACTTCAAAAAATGCGAGACATGACCCATCATCCATTTGATAGAATGTATGAAGCGCATTTGTTGAGCGGCCAGTCTTTGTCTCCCCAATGGGAAACGCATTGACCAACGGCAGGCCAAGGAAGTCTTCGTAGAAGGCTCGTGTTTCCTCAGAGTTGCGACAGCGATACGCGTTGTGATGTAGCCCTTTAATCATGCTATAATCCTTAGTCGTTTCGCACCCCGTGCCCTATATTTGAGAACAAACTAGCCGAAGATCAACCCTTCAATTGAAAAGCTGTCGATTTTCCTTGTAATCCGGCGGTTTTTTAGCGATAAGGCGCAAAATTTTAGATCCTCCATAAAACTTACCGGTAAGCAGAAAACATGGAAAAAACATCAGATGTGATCAGGCTTGATCCCGCTACTGAGCAGGATTTGAAGCCGGACTATTTTGTCCAGAAGGACGGCATTGTCTTTGCGGGTACACATTTGATAGTAGATCTTTGGGATGCTGAGAATCTAAATGATGCTCAGTTGATCGAAAAAACCCTAAAAGAATGTATCAAAGAAGCGCAAGCTACTTTACTGCATTTCCATATTCACGCGTTTGAGCCAAACGGTCTTTCCGGTGTTGCTGTGCTTGCTGAAAGTCACATCAGTTTTCATTCATGGCCGGATCAAGGGTATATGGCGCTTGATATCTTTATGTGTGGTAAGGCCAAGCCACACAAGTGCATTCCTATTCTAAAACAGGCCTTCAAACCGAAATCGATCCAGATCAATGACCTGAAAAGGGGAGTAATTGGATGATTGAGGTTTTTGACGAGAACTTACACTCTGGCGTAAATCTCGCACTGGAAGTAGGGGAGATTTACTATCGGGAAAAAACGGATCTGCAGGATCTGATGATTTTCGAAAATCCCCGTTTCGGCAGAGTCATGTCACTGGATGGTGCTGTTCAAACCACGGAAAAAGACGAGTTTATTTATCACGAAATGTTTGTACATGTGCCAGTGCTGGCGCATGGCAATGTGAAACGTATCCTGATTATCGGTGGTGGTGATGGCGGCGCTGCGCGCCAAGCCATGAAATACAAGAATGTGGATGTCACACTTGTGGATATTGACCGTACTGTCATTGATCTTTCGATCAAATATATGCCTAGCGTAAGCGGCGGAGCCTTCGAAGATCCGCGGATGAACCTTGTTGTTGCGGACGGTTGCAAATTCGTCAAGGAAACAGACGAAAAATGGGATGTTATCGTCGTCGATTCAACGGATCCACATGGCCCGGGTGAAGTTCTTTTTACTCAAGAGTTTTATACTGACTGTAAAAGCTGCTTAAGCGATGGCGGTATTATTGTGACCCAAAACGGGGTCCCATTTGTTCAATCAGATGAACTTCGCAATAGCTATGATCGCTTTGGAACTATTTTTGAGGACGTGAGTTTCTATATGGCGACAATCCCGAGCTATGTCGGTGGACCGTTGGCCTTCGGATGGGCGACAGATAACCCTCGCCTGCGGAAACTGGATCTGGGAGTGCTGGCTGACCGGTATTTAGCGGCGGAAATCAAAACGGATTATTACACTCCTGAAATTCATCAGGCGTCTTTCGTTCTGCCGCTTTATGTTCAGAAGGTTTTGACTGAAGAAAAATAGCGGTTCAGCATTCTACCACATTCACAGCTAGGCCTCCTTGTGAGGTCTCCTTATATTTGCTGAGCATGTCGAGACCTGTCTGACGCATGGTTTCAATCACCTCGTCAAGTGATACAACATGTTGACCATCGCCAGACAAGGCTAAACGGGCAGCATTAATCGCCTTCATAGCCCCCATGGTATTGCGCTCAATACAGGGAATTTGAACCAAACCGCCGATTGGATCACAGGTGAGGCCCAGATTGTGCTCCATTCCAATTTCAGCCGCGTTTTCAACTTGTTCGTTCGTGCCGCCAAGAACCGCTGTTAGTGCGCCCGCTGCCATCGAGCAGGCAACACCCACTTCTCCCTGGCATCCCATTTCTGCAGCGGAGATGGAAGCACGCTTTTTATAAATCGACCCAATCGCGGCGGCCGTCAGCAGGAAGTTCCTGGTGCCTTCTTGCGTAGCGCCAATACAGAAGCGTTGGTAATATTTGAGAACGGCCGGGATCACACCAGCCGCGCCATTTGTCGGGGCTGTAACGACACGGCCCCCCGCTGCATTCTCTTCATTTACCGCAAGAGCGTAGAGATTGACCCAATCGAGCACAGTGAGCGGGTCACGTGAGGCCCGCTCAGGGTTAGCCATCAGTTCTGAGTACAGGCTTGGTGCGCGTCGTTTAACGTCCAATCCACCAGGCAGAATACCCTCTGTTTCACATCCTCGCTGGATGCAATTGATCATGGCATCCGCAACTGAATCGACAAATTCCAGTGTCTCTGTTTCCTCTCGCCAGCAGCTCTCGTTCTCCAGCATAATTTCGGCGATAGAGAGGCCGGTCTCCTTTCCGATCGCCAACAATTCATCCGCAGAAGTGAACGGGTGGGGAAGAGAAATATTGTGGCCTTTTGTTTCAGCCCGGTCCCCTTCATCATGGGTTACGACATATCCGCCACCCACTGAGAAATAGTCCTTGGTCGCTATTTGGTTGCCATCTGAATCAAAGGCGTAAAACCGCATTCCGTTAGAATGTTCAGGAAGCATTTTGTCTTTTAGGAAGAGAAGATGTTCCTCTTCGTGGAATTCAATCAGCTTGAGCCCCAATAGGTTCAGCCGTTTCTGTTGCCTGATGTTTTCCAGCGTAAGTGGGATGCTTTCAGGAACGACTTTCGAAGGGCGTTCGCCGCTTAGCCCCAGCATTATGGCAAGGTCAGTACCGTGCCCATGTCCGGTGAGAGCAAGAGAGCCATATAATTCGACAATCACACGGTAAGTTTTTTCCAGAATATTTTTTCCGGACAGTAAATCAACAAATCGTTTTGCGGCACGCATGGGCCCCACAGTATGAGAAGAGGAGGGGCCAATACCAATGGTATAGAGATCCGTGACAGAGATGTTGACTTCCAGCTGGGAGCTTTCGACAGGTTTAATTTCCCTGCGCCAATGGGGCACAACGGGTGTGACGTTACCGGGGGTCTGAATTTTTGTATCTTCTGTCATTGCGGCATCCTTTAAAAAATACCGCCAAACGGTATCTCCTTGATGCCCCCTCTGTCCGTTTACCTGAAAGATTACCGCTTTAAAGCGGCTTACCTCTTCGGTGGGGCACAAGCCCTCTCTCCAGAGTTCTGATCACTGACAGTACGGGTGCCTGAAAGTTTCCGGGGCGGTTGCTCCTTCGGCGTCGGAAGACCGATCTCTCCCATCAGTGATATCCAGATATCATTACTACTTATACCGTTCAGGCTAAGAGGCAAATTGAAATCGGTCAAGCGATATAAGATAACAACTTAGTCAGCCAGTTCACCAACCGTTGCAACGCTCATATGTTCCATCAACCGAAGAAGGACTACTTAAAAGTTGATATTCATTGTAAGCGGCCGCAGTAATGCACGCGTGGTTAGGTAAAATACGCACCTGACTTCCAATTGGAAAATCGTCCAATTGATACTCAAGCCCATCCAAAGAGATCAACCCATGTTCTTGATTCATGCTCGAAATATACAAATTATCAATTGGCTTGCCGGTTTTTGCGTGACAGATTTGGCCGAAATGTTTGTTGCCCATTTCGTTCACTTTTCCTGGATCGGCAGATAACGCAAGGCTTCCTGCGTCTAAAAGTAGGCGATTATGTGTTTTGTTATGGCTTATGACTGTTGAAAGAACAGATATGGCAATGTCCGATTTTTCACAAACATTCAGCGCTTCCATGACAAGATCCTGAAAGACATAAACGCCTGCACGTACTTCGGTAATGCCTTTGAAATCATCAGCAAAAGTAGCGGTTGGAGTCGAACCGACGCTGACTATTGGGCAAGGAAGCCCGGCTTCGCGAATTCTTGAAGCCGCTGTTGTAATGCCGATCTTTTCGTCGATTGCAACTTGTTTAATAGCAGCAATATCATTGGCAGCATATGAGCCCCCTGAATGGGTCATTACTCCAGCAAGAGACACTCCGTTTTGATCATTGATGAAGGTTGCAAGAGGTAGAAGAGCATCATCATCTGCTTTAATTCCTGCACGCTTACCATCACAATCGATTTCGATCAGGCATGGGAAACTGGTATTCAGTTTTATTGCTGCATCAGCAATCTGTTTTGCGCCCTCTATATGATCAAGAATAAGGGTAATTTGAGCCCCCCGATCCTGTAGTTTTTTAAGACGAATGAGTTTATGCGGCGTAGCAGATACCGCATAGAGAATATCGCCGTATCCCCCTTCGAAGAAATACTCCGCTTCGGCAATTGTGGAGACCGTTATCGAAGCATCAGGCCCTACAGGTTTGATTTGCTTGGCAATCTGCAAGGATTTGCACGTTTTCAAATGAGGGCGCAACTGAACAGAATGCAGATCAAGTTTATCCTGTAATCGCTTGATATTTCTTCTCATTATATCTTCGTCAAGCAATAGGGTTGGGGTGTCTAATTCTTCCAATGTCATCTGCATCACATAAATTGCCTGTTTCAATAACAACACGATATTGCAAAACTAGCTGTAGAATGTTTCTATCAAATTCTCAACAGATTGCTTGGCAAATATACAATAAGGTGGGATCGTGGGGCGTATTCTTTTTGGATCTGAATTTGGGGCCAATCTCGGCCACATCTACCCTATGCTCCGGTTGGCGGACAGGCTTAGACAACGCGGGAATCACGACATAATTTTCGCCGTCAGAAACCCGCTACAGGCAACTGAAAAAATCAAAAGCCATGGCTACAAAGTTCTTCAAGCCCCTTTTTGGACAGTTCCGCCAATTAAGGACATCAACAAACTTCCCACTGCCAGATATACAGATGTTCTGGCAAGACAGGGTTTTGGTTTGACGGGACGTTTGGAAAATTTAGCAAGCGCATGGATCGATCTTGTTGAGACCATTGATGCAGACCTCGTTATTGCGGATCATAGCCCCTGTCTCAGTTTTGCCATGCGCGGCACGCGTCCAATGATCAATATGGGGAACGGGTTTACCTTGCCGCCAAGCTCCGTTGAAGAATATCCGAGACTTCAAAAAAGAGCCGATTTGATTGTTGAAGAAAAGCAGCTTTTAGGAGTTTTCCAAAAAGCAGCAGAAAAACTGGGGATAAGGCCGTTGGAAAGACTGCCTCAGATTTTTGATACAGAAGGCGCATTTGTTGTGACTGTTCCCGAGATGGACGCTTATGCGGATCTTCGCACCGAAGAATATGTGGGGCCTATTGAAGACCACCTTGAACCATGTGAAGGTTTGGGGCCGGAAAGAGTATTTTTATACATGGCTTACACGGCCAAAGGGGCTCAAAAAACCATCGAAGCCGTCAAGCAGTCGGGTGTACCTGCAACCCTATTTGTGAGAAGTGCACCGTTAGAATTTTTAAATAAATATCAAAGTGATAAGATGGAAATGTTGCGGGAGCCTGCTGATTTCTCAAAAGTTATTCCAGCTTCCAGCCTTGTCATTCACTCCGGGGGTGGGGGTACCTCCACCACTTGCATGCTCGCTGGAAGACCTCAGATAATTTGCCCATCTCATTTGGAAACCAGGCTGAATTGTGCGGCTATTACCAGGCAAAATGTCGGCTACCGAATTTCTTCAGAAAGTTCAGTTGACGAAATCGCAACCCTGATAAAAGAGGCGGTAGAAGACATTCAACTACAGGAACGCGCCCTCCACCTCGCCAAGAAACTGGATGGCGAGGACTGGAAAAACGGCCTGGATATCATCTGCGACAAAGCCGAAGAGCTTATTGCCTGATTACTTTAGTAGTTCGAATATTATTTGGCAATTGCACCATATTTAAGAACCCATAAAGGCAGAAAAGCCGCAACTTCTCGGCTTTGTCCATCAAGCTCGATGGCAAACTGGCTTTCCTTCAGGTCAATTCGGACAATGCGTCCGTTGAAGTGACATCTTTCTACTGTACCTTGCGGGTTCATAAAGCCTTCGATGTCTTTATCGAGGGCGATTTCAGGAAGCATGCCATTGAGCAGCAGGCCATTGAGAGACCAATTTTCAGTCCCAAATGTATGTTCGCCTAATGTGACCTGTAAAACGGGATTGTAGACGCGAAAAGAGCCGCGTTGTTCAAATCTGTTTGGAACACTTTCGTTCAGTTGCGAGGTATGAAGCATATTTTTCTCCGACTAAAAAAGGTCATCTGAAAAACTCATTCGCAACCTTCATGCCAGTTCTACTGAACAGGTTCTCGAAGTTTATGCCAGGCTTCTACGCGCTGTTGAACTTCTACAATTTGCTCTTCAGTGAGGTCTTCTTTGAGGCGGTCAGATAGTCTGTTTACACGTTTTATTGTTGTCGGATTTTTAACCGTTTCAGCCGCTAAAATCAGCCATTTTAAGGCTTCGAGCTTGTCTTGTTTAACGAAACGACCTTCTGCGTAAATTGTCGCGACGGCTATTTGACTTAAGGAATCCCCTGCATCCGCTTTGGGTAAGTGTTTCAATAATTCCCTTTTATGTAAGCGGGTGATTTTTGCCTGAACCTTCTCTGACATACCCAATGCATGAGGATAATTTTGCCGGGCGGCAAGTTCATACCACTTGAGCGCGGAAAAAAGATCTCTTGGAATACCTTGCCCATTTTCCAGCATAACGGCGACATTAAACTGAGCGTCCGCATCCCCATTTTGGGCTGCCTTTAGCCAGATCTCATAAGCCTTCTGATATGCTCCTTGTTTAAAGGCTGATGCGCCGCTGGTGCTTTCGGCATTTGCGTGTTGGAAAGTGACAATTAGTGACACTGTCAGACATAAAGACAGAAGTAGGCGCGTTGTCATTTTCTATTCCCTATGTCTCCAGCAATAGCTTTGATGCTTGGAAATTGCATTAGTTGAAATACGCGAAATCAGCGTATGATTCGAAGTAATTCTTACTTAAGAAGTGCCCGGCTCTTCATATTACACGTTTAGGTTAAGCGCTTTTACGACGTATTTCGAGAATTTTCCTGAAAATACAAAAAATGTATCATATTCGTAATAATGTGTCAGTGTATTGCTAATATATTGTTCATAAATGACAAAAAAGAGAAAAAAATGATGAAATGTCAAAAATGACAATTTGTCATTGTGTGAGGTTTGTGCTATAAAATAGGGGAGCTTGATAATCGGGCGATTAAAGATCCGGGAAGGGCTCAACGGTAGAACCGAGTTATATAATAATAAGGAGGAAATGCCTGATTTAGTGATACTGGATCAGGGGTCGTCAACCTCCAGATCACCTAACCGCCGAGAAGAGCAGGGGGCTGATCTATGACAGATATAGGTAGGCCAATAACAATAAAAACAAAATGGTCTATGATGTTGAAACCCTAGTCCTCAGGACAGGGTTTTTTCTTTGCCCGAATAGCATGCAAAAAAAGAGGCCGCCGTAAACGGCGACCCTAATTAAATCACTTGGCTTTTTTATAGTTATCCAGCGTATCGTTGTACGATTTGCTTGCCGAGTGAATTCATATGAACTTGGTCTGGACCGTCCGCAAAGCGAACTGTTCTTGCATAAGCGAAAGCTTCCGCAAGGAAGGTATCCTGACTTAATCCCATCGCACCATGCGCTTGAATAGCACGATCAATTACGGTTTGTGCCATATTTGGTGCAACGATTTTGATCATCGCGATAAGGTCTTTAGCATCCTTATATGTACCTTCATCCATTTTCTCTGCCGCACGCATTGTAAGTAGGCGGGCTTGCTCGATTTCACAGATAGATTTGGCAATGTCTTCACGAATGGAACCTTGTTCGCTGATTTTCTTGCCAAAAGCGACACGGCTATCCACGCGTTTACACATCAATTCCAAGGCACGTTGAGCGCAACCAATAAGACGCATGCAGTGGTGAATACGACCAGGGCCAAGACGACCTTGCGCAATGGCAAAACCATCCCCTTCTTCACAAATCAGGTTTGTTGCTGGAACGCGGACATTCTCGAAAAGAATCTCTGCATGCCCATGCGGGGCATCGTCAGAACCGAAGACTTTCATTGGGCGCAAAAGGGTGACGCCTGGAGTATCTTTAGGGACGAGGATTTGAGATTGTTGGCGATGCCGATCTGCACTTGGATCCGTCTTACCCATTAGAATGAAAATCTTACAGCGCGGATCTGGCGCGCCACTGATCCACCATTTGCGGCCATTGATGACATACTCGTCACCATCTCTTGTTATGGAACATTCAATATTGGTAGCGTCGGAAGAGGCGACTTTGGGCTCAGTCATGGCAAAGGCGGATCTGATCTCACCCTCCAGCAGAGGAAGCAGCCATTTCTGTTTCTGTTCTTCCGTACCGTAACGCGCCAATACTTCCATGTTACCAGTATCAGGTGCGCTACAGTTAAACACTTCAGCGCCAATCAAGGAACGTCCCATAACTTCACAGATGGGGGCGTATTCAAGATTTGTAAGCCCGCTACCGTATTCGTTGAACTCCGCAAGAAATAGATTCCAAAGTCCTTCAGCTTTCGCCTTAGCTTTCAGCTCTTCCATAATTGGGGGAATGGTCCAGCGGTCGTCAGCATTTTCTATATGTTCGATATACGCTTCTTCCGCATCGTAAACATGGGCTTCCATAAAAGCTTCGACGCGCTCTTTAAGCTCTTGTGCCTTAGGGGAAATGTCAAATGCCATGCCTGCTTCCTTTGATGACTTGAATTGATGCGAATATAACTGCTTGCATAACATTCTGGAAATTTATAATTGATATATATTGGTATAAATTTGATGAATGATGAATATGGACCTCAATCTCTTTACTGTTTTTGTCTCTATATATGAAACTAGAAACCTTACGGAAACAGCACGCCGTCTCCACAAAACTCAGCCTGCGGTAAGCAACGCACTGGGGAGATTAAGAGTTGAAGTGGGAGATCCGCTCTTTATTCATGGCGGAGGCAAAATGAACCCGACCCCGGTTGCCGACGAACTTATCGGGAATGTGAGGCAGGGAGTTAGTCTTCTCCAAAAATCGGTAGTAAGGGAGCCTGAATTTGATCCTTTTCAAGCTAAAAAGAGCCTGAGAGTGAGTATTGGCGATATTGGCGAAGCGGTTCTGTTACCTCCTCTCTATAAAGCGCTACACGAAGAAGCGCCAAATCTCACCTTTCAGGCTTATCAGGTTGAGCGTCGACAAATGTTGCGTCAGTTAGCGTCAAATGAAGTGGATTTTGCCGTGGATATACCCCTTGTCTATGACGACCCGGACCTTCGGCAGGTTTCTTTATATTCTGAAAGGCAGGTATGTGCTGTTTCGAAGAACCATCCACTGGCTCAATCAGACATTCTGGAGTTGGGCGATTACTTAAATGCTCAGCATATCCATGTCTCATCGCGCCGAAGAGGCGGCGGTGTAGCAGATATTGGCTTGGGTAAAATTGGCGCGAAACGGGATAATGTAGTTCGTATGCAGCACTATAATGGCGCCTTTGCTTTGCTGGAAAATTCTGACTTGTTGCTTACAGTACCTTACTCACTCGCCAGGTTATATGAATGTCATTATTTTGACCTGCCCTTTGAAGCACCCACTCTTGATCTCAATTTATATTGGCATAGTTCCTCAGAACAATCTGCTATCAGCCGGTGGGTAAGGGCGCGTTTTATTGAAATTGCAAATAAGGTTGCCAGGTAATTTCTTGCTTTGAAGTGGGGAATGTGGTTTCTGCCCGATATGGATAATTTGGACGAGCAAACAGAACCTACACTATATCTTATTCCAACACCCATCGGGAACTTGGAAGATATCTCGTATCGGACAATTCGTATTCTGCAGGAAGTGGATGCACTTGCCTGTGAAGATACGCGTCATACCAGGAAAATATTCGAACGATATGAATTGCAAAGTCCGGGTATCATATTTCCGTGTCATGCCCACAATGAAGATCGTGCCGTTGGTCGCATTCTTTCTCTCCTGAGAGATGGTTTGAGTGTGGGATTGACATCGGATGCTGGTGCCCCAGGAATTAGTGATCCGGGCCAGCGCGCAGCCGCTGCGGCGATCGAAGCCGGTTATCATGTGGAAGCCTTGCCAGGCCCAAGCGCCGTTATCACCGCCTTGATGGTCTCTGGACTGCCGGTTCCCGCATTCAGTTTTTTGGGCTTTTTGCCGCGTAGACCAGGTCGCCAGAAGAAGTTATTTGAAGCATTTGCAGAAACCCCTTCCGCAATTGTGTTTTTTGAATCACCATTTAGGGTGACAAAAATCCTGAAAGTGGCAGCAGAATGTTTGGGGGACCGAGAGGTCGCAGTATGTGTAGAACTTACCAAGAAATTTGAGAAGATCCATCGCGGCACTATGAGCCAAGTAGTTGAAGATCTGGATGGATCTAAAATTAAAGGCGAAGTCACAATTGTCATCGCTCCTCCGCCACAAAAGAAGGAAAAGGATGAGGGGCGGGAAGTTGATCCGATTTACGGGTAGTACCCTCTTCAAATATTTGTGAAAACTAATGGATGATGCTAGGCTAGCGATTATGTCTCTATTTTACAGGAAAAGGAGATCCATATGAGCGTGGCTGGTATTCTGAAAACGAAAGGGACGACTATTATCACGGCTAAAGTTGGTGATAGCGTGTCAGTTGCTTCAGCAATTTTGGCGGATCACAATATTGGTGCCGTGCTGGTCTTGGACAGCGTAGGGCAAGTAGCGGGTATTCTTTCTGAGCGCGATATTGTGGCGGCGTTGGCCAGAAGCGGTTCTGGTTGTTTGATTGTAAATGTCGAAGACTTGATGACAAGAAATGTGATCGTGTGCAAGCCAAGTGATTCCATTGACGATATTCTGTTGATGATGACCGAAAAACGCATTCGCCATTTACCAGTAATGGATGACAGCAAACTTCTTGGCGTCATTTCCATTGGTGACGTTGTGAAGCATCGTATGGATGCTGTTGAGCAAGAAGCCGCTGCGATGCGCGATTATATTGCAACAGGATAAGTCTAAGACAAAACTTCCAACGCGTGATGCAAGAAGGGGAGGGATCTGCTAACGGCATTCCTTCCCTCTTCAATCATCTCTGTGGCTTTATCAAATTCCAGCAATCCATAATGAGCAAGGCGCGGCGCTACTGTAACGTCTGGTGGGTCTCCCGCAAGGCGTGAGCGACTTAAGCGATCCTGAACAATGTTGAGTGATGACATCATAACGCCAAAGATACTTGGCTCAGCCCCTTTTTTGTCAAAAAATCGGTGCTTCATCATATTGACGGGCGAGGTAAGCGAGCCGAAAATTGAGTCTTGCTCCGAATAGTCCTCCTCACTTTCACCTACATGCGTCATCCCAAAAGCATCCGCATTGAGATTGACGGCTATTACAAGTCTTGCCCCAAGTGCGCGGCACACGGAAACAGGTACTGGATTGGTGAGGGCTCCATCAATAAGCCAGCGGTTATCTATCTTCTGGGGGGTGAATAAGCCAGGTAGTGCGTAGGAAGCGTTTATTGCCTTGCCAAGATGACCCTTTCGTACCCAGATCTCATGTCCAGTTCCAAGTTCCGTTGTGATGGCCGCAAAAGGGACGGGGAGGTCTTGTATTTGCATGTCACCTATTGTGTCTTCAATTGTACGGTAGAGTTTTCTTCCTGAAATCAATCCGCCGCCTGATAACCTCAAGTCAAGAAATCTAAACATGCTGGCGCGCCCAAGGTTGAGGGCCCATTCCTCCAGCTTGTCCATTTTACCGGCGAGGTACATACCGCCAACGAGCGCTCCAATGGATGTGCCGCAGACAAAATCCGGTTCGATTCCCTGTTCTTCAAGAGCTCTCAATACACCAATATGTGCCCAACCCCTTGCGACACCACTTCCAAGTGCTAATCCTATTGTTGGCCTTGGCATGTTATTTTCTCCTTTAGAATGGCTGATTGAAATGTAAGCTTTTCCGTCGATCAAAAAAAGTTCAAAAATAGGTGTTGACTTGTTGATGTGATATGGGCATTTTGCGCCTCCCGCCGACAGGGCGAGACAACACCAGAAAGAGACGAAATGTCGTATTCGTTTTTGCTTGTGTTTGTTAGAAAAAAACGATATAAAGTTTTTTCGTTTTTTTGAAAATTTCCTGTTGACGGGGTTGGGTGAGTGGCTATATAAACTCTCTCAACGACGCGGTCGAAGAGATCTGGTTGAAACCAGGGCGGTTCGGCAGCGTTTTTTTGTCGCCTAAAGCGACGGTTGTTAATTTACATTGTTGAGATGAGAAGAAAGAGATGCGCGGGCAGCGATAGCTTGTTTTAGTGAGTGTTTGCAGTGCGTGCATCGACAGTAATTTTGTTACAAAAATTAAAGTC